>DASSAV010000080.1:0-20874 GCA_035699265.1 Rhodothermales bacterium | reverse complement strand
GGTACTGGCGGTCCTTGCGTACAGGCGGGCCGGCCAGGCCGTACCGTGAGAACGTGTGGTGTTCCTGACCGGAGAGATGCCGGCCCCGCTGCCGACATCATGCATACAGTCGTCACAGTCCATTAAATGACATCCTGCTGTGGATGAGGCGTAGGGAAGATGCATCAAACAAGGAGGGCCATTCATGAGAACCGTACAGTTACTGATTCTGCTTTCCACGTTGTTGCCGGCCGCCGCGGTCGCGCAGTCCGGCAAGGTTGCCGGTAGAGTAACGGACGCAGGCACGGGAGATCCGCTGCCGGGCGTGAGCGTCGTCATCGACGGCTCTACGCAGGGATCCGTGACGGATGTAGACGGATACTATGCCATCCTCAACGTGCGACCGGGAACCCACACCGTGCGCGCCTCCTACGTCGGCTACACACCGATCCTGCGTGAGGACGTGCGCGTGCAGATCGACCTGACCTCGACGGTGGACTTCCAGATGACGGAGGGCACGGTGGGGCTCGGGGAAGTGATCGTCACGGCGGAGCAGCCGGTGATCCAGCAGGACATTGCAGGGTCGCAGCGGAACATCTCCATCGAAGAGATCCAGGGCGGGCGCTACCAGAGCGTCACCAACGTCATCGCCGCCCAGGTGGGCGTCGAGGCCACGAGCGCCTTCAACGACCGGCCCAACATCCGCGGCTCTTCCATGGAGCAGAGCCAGTTCATCGTAGACGGCGTGGCGCAGGGGGATCCGCTCACCAACCGTCCCTTCTACAAGGTGAACCTGGACGCCGTCGAGGAGATTAAGATGCAAACGGGCGGCTTCAGCGCCGAGTACGGCAATCTCCGCTCGGCGACCATCGAAGTGGTTACGAAGGAGGGAGGCGACCATTATTTCGGGTCCGCCACCATGCAGTACAGCCCGCCCGCCCTCAAGCACTTCGGGCCGATGATGTTCGGCTTCGACTCGCCGGTCGTCCAGCCCTTTGTGAATCCGGCGGCGGGGGCCTTTTCCGGCAACGATTTCTTCCCCGGCTGGAACGCCATCGTCCACGACCAGGGCAAGGCGGGCCCGTACTACCTGCCCGACGACGCCCCCCAGGCTGACGTAGACAGGAATGCGCAGGAGCTCTACGCCCGCTGGCTGTGGCGCCACCGCTCACAGGACGCCATCAACGAGCTTAAGAAGCTCCAGTCGCAGGGCGTCGTGACGACAGCGCCGGGCGTCAACCTCGACGACCAGGTCTGGCAGAACTACGGGGACATGCCGGACTACCGTACCAGCGTCACGCTGGGCGGGCCGGTCCCGCTGCTGAACGCCCTCAAGTTCTTCGTGAGCTATACCGGCGAGCAGACGGAGTATTCGTACAGCTTTCCGGAGCCGGCCTACAAGGACCACAGCCTCCGGGGAAAGATCACGACGAACCTGGGCACGAATACGAAGCTCAACCTGGAAGGCTTCTACTCCACTCAGATCGGCGGCAGCCGCGACCAGGGGCCGGGCATCGACGGCTTCATCACCTCCAACCCGTACGCGGTACTGGGCTCCACCAACAAGATGTGGTACCCGAACTGCGCAGTACCGGGCCAGCAGAGCCGCCAGCAGTACAGCGCGCGTCTCGTGCACACCGCCAGCGCCAGCACCTTCTACGAACTGACGCTCTCGCATTCCCGTACGGACTACAAGATGCTCCCGCAGAACCGCGACACGGCTCCGCTCAAGAGCGAGATAGAAGCGTATAGTCTCAAGGAAGGCCTGATCGGCACCGACGCCGAGGCTAATGCGAAGGCGGCTGATCCCGCTGACTTCCCCGGCTGGACGAACTGGCAGGAATGGGCGAGAATCAGAATTGGCGACTACTGGTACGACGAGGCGCCGAAGGGGTACGGCCCGGTAAACTGGCGCGATGTGACGGGCGAGTACCGCATGGAGTCCTGCAACCTGCGCATCAACAATACCTACTCGCGCGCGTGGCAGATGAAGGGCGCCGTCACCAGCCAGGTGAACCGGCACAACCAGGTGAAAGCAGGCTTCGAAGTGGCGCGCACCAACCTGAATGAATACTACTACGCGCTCGACCCATCCGTCAATGGAGGCAGCCTCGACAAGTCTGAGGGCAAGCCCTGGACGATGGGCCTCTTCGCACTGGACAAGCTGGAGTTCAAGGGCTTCGTGGCGAACGTGGGCCTGCGCCTGGACGGCATCTACCACAGCAAGTACCCGGTGCTTGACGGCGTAGAGGGCGACCCGAACAGCCCGTACTCCGAGTTCCTGCTCGCAGGCAACACGGACAGTTTGTGGCAGAACATCCCCACGAAGCGGGTCGCCCAGTTCCGTGTGAGCCCCCGCATCGGAATCTCGCACCCGATCTCTACCGTCGGCAAGCTGTTCTTCAACTACGGGCACATGTACCAGTGGCCGAACGGCTTCAACACATACCGCATCCGCTACGACACACGGGGCGGCAACCGGATCGACAATTACGGCAATCCCCTGGCCCGCCCGCCCCGCACGATCCAGTACGAGATCGGCTACGAGCACAACCTCTTCGACAAGATGAGCCTGCGCCTGACCGGCTACTACAAGGACGTCAACGACGAGCTGGACGACGTGGATTTCAACCCGCTGGGTCAGGACGAATACACGATTCAGGACAACTCGCGGTTCAAGGACATCCGCGGCTTCGAGGCCTTCCTGGAGTTGCGCCGGAACGTGATCCCGTTCGTGAGCGGCTGGGTGAGCTACAACTACAAGGTCGAGAGCGGCGGGCGCTTCGGATACGACGACTTCTACGAAGACCCGACGCGGCAGCCCTCGCTGGTTAGCTCGGAGGTGTCCAGCCCGGACGTGCGCCCGCTCATCAAGGCCGCGTTCGATTTTCAGACGCCGGACCAGTTCGGCCCCGGAACGGAGAACTTCTCCCTGCTCGGCGGGCTCAATGTCAACCTGCTCTACACCTGGCAGCGTGGCGGCGTGCTCGACTGGAATCCGGCCGAGATTCCGCTCGTGGAGGACAACGTCCGTTGGGCACCTTACCAGCGTTGGGACATGCGCGTTACCAAGAGCCTGTTCCAGAAAGGCCCCTACCAGGCGCTCTTCTTCGTCGACGTGACGAACCTCTTTAATAACCGCAATATGACGCAGTTTGAGGAGGACCAGGACGTTACCACGGACCAGGAGACCGACTGGGCCTGGAGCGATCACAAGTGGTGGAAGAATCAATTCGAGGAGTACATGTACTCCATGGGCTACACGGCTGACAACGAGCAGGAAGACGGCTCCTTCCTGGTGAACGGCAAGAAGGTAAAGCTGCGCCCCGGCGACTGGAAGGATGACGGCATCGCCATGCCGGGCTTCACGCCCTGGACCTTCCTGGAGAAGCGCGACATCTTCTTCGGCATCAAGCTGTACTTCTAAGGACGGACACCAGCCGGTGCAACGCGGCACGCAGAGAGGCTTCTGCGCGCGCTCCCGGCACACTACCACGCATTTCCATGTCGATTATGCATACACAACAGACACCCAGGCGATGGATCCGGCCCGTCCTCCTGTTCGCGCTGCTCCTGATCGCGGCGCCGGCCTTCGGGCAGGACAACCGGAGCTTCACGATAGGCTCACTGAACTTCGGCACGAACGAGGCTCTTTCAGACGACAACGTTAACTGGCCGGTAGACGAGGCGTGGATCGGGCAGCCGATGCTGCAGAACCACGGCGTCATCGTGGGCGTCAACCGGCCCTGGACCGACCCCTCCGGCAACGATTGGGCCGTGCAGGTGGCCCAGGTCGCCCAGAACAAGTTCAGCGACATCCAGAACGTGACGGTGCCCGTCAAGGACGCCTTCAAGCGCACCTTCCGGAATCCGCCTCCGCAGATGGTCCTGGACGATCAGGACTGGACGCCGTTTTTCGAGCGGGAGGACCGCGATCCGGTCGATCCGAACGCGCCCGCCGACGTGGTCGTCTACTCGAAGGTGCAGGGGTGGCCTTCCTATGACATGGGCATCCAGATCGAGCGCTGGGTCTATGCCTTCGCGGACACGCTCGATGACGATTACCTCATCGAGGAGTGGGTCGTTACGAACACGAGCAGCGAGCCGCGCAACGATGTCTACATCGGCCTGACGGCCGAGACGAGTTCGGAAGACCAGTACCCCGCGGACCTCTGGAGCGACTACGATCCCGCCGCCCGCATGTATTACACCTGGGATGCCAACGAGCCGGTTGAGGGCTACGATACTCGGGGCAAGCCGGAATCCAAGTACGGCGTCCTGCAGGAGCCGCAATACTTCGGCTACCGGGTGCTGCACGTCGACAGGAGCGCTACCGACGAGAGCGACGACCCCGCCCAGCCGCACAAGGCCGGATGGAGCCAGCGCGAGAAGAGCCCCGACCTCAACATCTCCAACCAGCAGGGCGTCTATGACTTCATGGCAGATGCCTGGTTCGACAACCCCGGCGACGGACAGTACGCCGAATATGACCCCACCGGCTTCTACCGCACGCTCATCGACGGCGTCGACCTGCGCGAACTCGATCCGGTGACGGAGCAGGAGAAGACGGGCTTCTTCAGCTTCGGCCCCTACGACCTGGGTCCCGGTGAGGACGTGCGGATCGTGACGGCCTTCGCGGGCGGCGTCATCCCATCGCGCCTGGCGATCGACGCGGGGCGCGCCTACGAGAACGGGCAGCCGGGCCAGCTCGACCTGGTTCCGCTTCCAGCCGGTCTCACATACGGTCCGCTGGCCGACGACGGCCAGCCCATCGTCCGCGACGGCAGCGTATACGACCTCGACGGCAACCTCATCGCCGAGGCGGGCACGACGCTGTCGATGGAGCAGAAGGACGCCGTCATCGACATCGGAAAGGGCCTGCTCTACCGGACGGCCGACCGGGCGCTGGAGGTCTGGAACAACAGTGACGTCGCCGGGGGGCAGGGCACGTTTGACGTGCAGTACGCCCCCGCCGCGCCGTCGCTGCAGGGCTTTTCTGAAGGCGACCGCATTCGGCTGGAGTGGGCCGACAACACCACGGCGGGCTCCCGGGGCGGCGCACCTGTCGCCTGGCGCATCTACCGGGGATACAAGCGCCCGCCCGCCCTCTCCACCCCGACGGATACGCTCTTCGTACTGCTGAAAGAGGTGCCTGCCTCCCAGACGGAGTATATCGACGAGGGTGTCGTGCGCGGGGAGGAATACTACTACTACGTGACGGCGGTGAATGCCGAGGGGGTCGAGAGTTCACCCCTCCAGAACCGCACTGGCACGAGCGCGACGAGGAGCGATCAGGCGCTCATCCCGCGCCAGCCCGCCATGGAAGAAGGCTGGCAGGACCAGGTGGTCGTCGTGCCCAACCCGTACCACGTGCAGTCGACGCGCAAGTATTCGGGCCGGCGGCTCAACTTCCTCAACCTCCCGGCCTACGCGCGCATCCACATCTACACGATGATGGGGGACGAGATCCAGGCCATCGAGCACAACGCGGATGCAGGCGACGAGGACTGGGACCGCCAGGATACGTTCTCCACGATGGAGATCGTCTCCGGCGTCTACCTCTACGTCGTCGAGAAACTGGACGGCCCGAACGGCTCACCGACCGGTGAAACGGCGATAGGCAAGTTCGTCGTCATCAAGTAATGGCCCCGCACCGGCGCACACACCCGGAGGCCGGGCGCGCGGCTCGCCAGCGCCCGCGACCGGCCCGAGGGAGGCGCTTGCATCCAAAGCAAAACGCATTCGCTATGAAGACTCTTACGAAAATGCTCAGTGTGGCGGTGGTCCTTGCTTGGGCCGTCAGCAGTCCGGCACAGGCGCAGCCTGTGAAGTATGCGCAGGCGGGCATGACCTTCCTGCAGCTCAACGTGGGCGCGCGCACGGCCGCCATGGGCGGCACGTACGTGGGCAACGTCGGCAACGTGACCGCCATGTTCGCCAACCCGGCGGGCCTGGCTACGATGGAGGGATTCAACGTCTCGGCCAACCAGACGAACTGGATCGCCGACATCAAGCAGTACGGAGTGGGCGCCGCCTATCACCTGGGCAATCTCGGGACCGTAGGCGTCAACATCGTTTCGATGGACTACGGCGACTTCAAGGAGACGGTGCCCGCGCTGGACTCCGACCCGGCCGCGGATCAGAACCGGGGCTATATCAGCATGGGGACGTTCCGCGTGAACGAATATGCCGTCGGCCTCTCCTATGCTCGCCAGATTTCGACCCAGTTCTCCGTCGGCGGCAACCTGAAGTACGCCCGGCAGGACCTCCCGAACACGGAGATTTTCGACGAACTCCGGGGTGAGCCGACCACGGCGGAAAACTCCATCGCCAACTGGGTGATCGATTTCGGCACGCTTTACTACCCTGGGTTCCGGGATCTGCGCTTCGGCATGAGCCTCCGCAACTTCTCGAAGCAGAACGACTTCTACAACCAGCGATTCGAGCTTCCGCTCACCTTCGACTTCGGCGTGGCCATGGACCTGTTGCAGTTGATGCCTTCGGCAGCAGGCGGGGATCGCACCAGCCAGCTAACCCTGGCGGCAGACTGGCTGCACCCGCGCGATTTCGGCGAGCGGCTGAACGTCGGCCTGGAATACGCCTTCAACGACTTGCTCTTCCTGCGCGGAGGGTATAAGTTTAATTACGATTCGGAGGGCCTGACGGCGGGTCTGGGCGTCAACGTCAATGCCGGCGGGCTTGGTCTCAAGGCGGATTACGCCTACGGAGCCGCAGGTGAGTTCTTTGGCGCAGTACACCGGCTGTCACTCGGCGTCGCGTTGCACTAAAACCGGATCCCTGTGCATCCAACGCGGAAGTATTTTTTAGAAGCAGCGTAGGAAGAGAGACATGACAGGATTCGGAATCCTGCCATGTCTCTCAAAGTGCGCGGCACAGCCGGATCCCGTTCACCATTTCTCTTGAAGCATTATGATGCGCCAGCATTTGTTTTCCGCCTGCGTAGTCTCGCTCTTGTTTCTGCTGGTGGGCGGGTGCGACGACGACCCGACGGCGATACAGCCGCCGAAGACGTACGACTTCAAGCTGTCCGACCTGAGCGGGAATGAGTTCCAGCTTTCGAAGCACCAGGGGAGCGTCGTCATCATGAACTTCTTCAAGACAACGTGCTCTCACTGTCAGGCCGAAACGCCCGACCTGGTGAAGCTGTACGAGACCTACAAAGACGACGGACTCGTGGTCGTCGGGATTTCTCCGGAGCCGAAAGATGAGCTGAAATCCTTCCGGGATGCTTACGAGATCACTTATCCCGTGCTCTATGACTCGACGGGGGTCGTCTCAGGCTTCTATCAGTCGTCGCGTCCCACGCCGGGCCTGTACTTCGTCGACCGCGAAGGCATCATCCGGGTCTCCTCTTTCGGACAGGCCCGGACGTATGAGGAGTTCGATGCCGTCGTGAAGTCGCTCCTCTGACTTCATGCTCATCCCTTTGAAGGGGTGGTATGGGCGAAAGCGCCGTACCACCCCTTTTCGATTCATGCCCTGTCCTTTTCCGGTGCGCTTCGCCTCACGCCGGAGGGTATTTCTTTTTCACAGGTTTCACCGGGACTTTTCGAACCACAGGACGTTGTGGGCGGATCAGGCTCGTCAACCCTCATTGTGCTGCCGCTGCCTGTCTCCACTTTTGCAGCTTCACCTGGATAGAAACATGAAACGCTCTGCCCGTGCATTCGTCGCGCCGGTTCTGCTGTATTGCCTGTGGTCGTTGGTGGGCTGCAAGGACAATCCCGTGGAAGAGCAGAAGACGAAGGCGATCGATTTCATCTTGAAGGACCTGGAAGGCAACGACTTTCAACTGTCCAATCATTACGGGAAGGTGATCCTGCTGGATTTTTTCGCAGTAGACGACACGACGAACGAAACGCAGATCCCGGCGATGTCCCAGATTTACACCGCCCACAGCGGGGAAGGATTGCTAGTCGTTGGGATCTCCGCAGACACGACGGCTGAGCTGGATTCCGTCGTGGACCGTTTCGACCTCGCCTATCCTGTCCTGCGCGACAGCGCGTCCAAAGTTTCGAATGTCTACATCGGATCCTCCCCGCTGCCCGGCATTTACCTGTTCGACCGCGACGCGGTACTTCAAGGGTATGCGCTCGGCGTGCCGAAGACCTTCGAGGAGTTGGATGCCGCCGTGAAGAATCTTCTGTAGCAGTTCGGCATCGGTTTCAGAGGGGTAGCGCGGCCGCGTTGCCCCTTTTCATTTGGCGCCCTCCGGAAGGGGAACTGAAAGGCGAGCGCTGCGGTCAGGGGGGCAGCCCGAAGCGGGCTGCTCAACCTTCACCGATGACCTTGCAGAACGCATCGCATGCCGCTGGATTTTACTTACGTCGATCACCTTCGCGAGCACGAGGGCCGGTCCGTCACCCTCAAGGGCTGGCTTTACAACAAGCGTGGATCGAAAGGACTGTACTTCTTGATCCTGCGCGACGGTACGGGCGTCGTGCAGTGCGTAGTCAACGAGAGCTCCGTGGACGAGGCGTCCTGGCAGGCCGCCGACGAGGCCACGCAAGAGAGCGCCCTGGAAATAACCGGCAACGTGGTGCTCGACGAGCGGCAGGTGGGGGGTGTCGAGGTGCAGGTGACCTCCTGTAAGCTCATCAGCAAGGCCGAGGACTACCCCATCACGCCCAAAGAGCACGGCGTCGAGTTCCTCTCGAACCAGCGGCACCTCTGGCTCAGGAGCCGCCGCCAGTGGGCCATCATGCGGGTTCGCAACCGGATCATCATGTCCATCCACAGCTTCTTCCAGGAGCAGGGCTTCGTGCAGATGGATGCTCCGATCCTCACCGGCAATGCCGTGGAGGGAACGACCACCCTATTCGAGATCGACTACTTCGGGCAGCCGGCCTATCTCACACAGAGCGGCCAGCTCTACGGAGAAGCGATGGCCATGGCGTTCGGGAAGATCTATACCTTCGGGCCGACGTTCCGAGCGGAGAAGTCCAAGACCCGCCGACACCTGACCGAGTTCTGGATGATAGAGCCCGAAATGGCCTTCTACGACCTGGAGATGGACATGGATCTGGCGGAGGATTTCATGGTCCGCATCGTGCAGGACGTTCTGCGCGACTGCCGGATCGAACTGGAGGCCATCGGGCGCGACACGGCCCCGCTGGAGCGCATCCGGAAGCCGTTCCCGCGCGTCAGCTACACCGAGGCCGTCGATATGCTGCGGAGCGAAGAGACCACCCGCATGATCGATGAGCGCATCGAATCGCTCCAGAAAGAGGACGCGCAGTTACGGGTCGAGCAGGCGGACGACCGGAAGCGGTACGGGCAGGCGAACAAGGGCGAAAAGCGTCGGATTGACGCCCGTGAAATCGAGATCAACGGGCGCCTCTCGGAAATAGAGGAAGAGCTTCGCAACCTTCCGTTCTGGCGGGAGTCGGCTCGCGCCTTCGAGTGGGGAAACGACTTCGGCGGCAGCGACGAGACGCTCCTGACCTGGCGGTTCGACCGCCCGGTCATCATCCATCGCTTCCCGGCAGCCGTAAAGGCATTCTACATGAAGCGCGACCCGGACAACGACGAACTGGCGCTCGGCATGGACGTGCTGGCGCCGGAGGGGTATGGAGAAGTCATCGGCGGCGGCGAGCGCGCCACCGACCTGGCATTCCTGGAACGTCAGGTCGCCGAGCACCACCTGCCGCCGGAAGTCTTCGGCTGGTACTTCGATCTCAGGCGGTATGGGTCCGTGCCCCATAGCGGCTTCGGCCTGGGCCTGGAGCGGACGGTGGCCTGGCTGTGCCACCTCCCGCACGTGCGCGAGACTATCCCCTTCCCGCGCATGCTGGGCCGCCTGCATCCGTAGCCTGCGCAGGCTTTGCCATCCTGGAGTGATTCTTGTCATTGTTACGTTTGCGGCGGCAGTACAGGCAACTGTGCACGAATTGCCGCATACGAAAGGCTCACCGTACACGTTTGAATACAGGTGAGCCCGGCACAGAAGCCGTCAACCTCCAGAAATCAAGTCAAAGACATGATCAGTTATACAGCTAAATTTCTGACCCTTTTTGCGCTCGTGGCCGCTTGTTACGCGCGGCCGTCGTTTGCGCAGACCGCGCCAAACCCGCCGGTCCGGTCCGTCTCGGTGAGCGGGGAAGGCATTGTGCGGGTGCAGCCCGACGTGGCGACCGTACGGTTCGGCATCGTCACGCCAAACCCGGATCCAGCCGAAGCGAGGCGCCTGAATGCCGAAGCCTCAGCGAAGGCCATGAACGCCGTGCGCGCGATGGGTATTCCAGAAGAGAACATCCAGCTGGAAACGCTGATGCTCCAGCCCCGGCAGGAGTGGGACGAAACGACGCGTCGCATGAAGGACGTCGGGTTCGAGGCGATCCGTAACGTTTCGGTGCGTGTAGAGGACCTGGATAAGCTGCCGGAGCTGGTCGCCACCGTGGTCAACCAGGGCGCCAACCGGCTCAACGGCATACAGTACGATCTGAAGGACCGTGACCCCGTTCGCAACCAGGCGTTGCAGGAGGCCGCGCGGAACGCCCGCGACAAGGCCAACGTCATGGCGTCGGCGCTAGGCGTCTCGGTCGGACAGGTGCTCCAGATGACCGAGCA
This sequence comes from Rhodothermales bacterium, assembly GCA_035699265.1. Lineage (GTDB taxonomy): Bacteria > Bacteroidota > Rhodothermia > Rhodothermales > DASSAV01 > DASSAV01. Next base: position 10,305 of record DASSAV010000080.1, on the reverse strand, counting down.
GTCGTTCGACTATCCCCGTCCGGTCATCATGCAGCGCGAGTACATGGCAATGGCTAAGGCAGACAGCGCTGCTCCTGAGCCGGACGCTTTCGCCGCCGGCGAAATCGAGGTCCGCGCAGTCGTCCAGGTCACCTTCTCCATACAGTAGTGGATTGAATTCACGCTAATAACGCGGGCGTCATGCTCACCCCGCGAATCCAAAATCCAAAATGGAGAGGGGTGCTCAGGCGTGTTGGACGATCCAGTCCGACACGCCTCTGAGCACCTCTACTTTTCTGGCGGGCTCGTTGAAGGTCTCGTGGTACAAACCTCTGTACAGGCGGAGGGTTTTGTCCCTGGATCCGGCGCGCTGAAACAGCTTCATGCTGCCTGCAGGCTCTACGATTCGATCCTCCGTCCCCTGTATGATGAGAAGTGGAAAGCGAAGCGCGTCAGCGTGGTCGAGGACGAATTGCCCGGTCTTGACCATCTCCGCACCGGTCCGAGCGGGGAGCCTGCCTCGGTAGTTGAGCGCATCGTGCCGCACGACTTGTACCGTGTCCTGGTCGTGTGCGAGCTTGCTGGCCTTGATCCGGATCGTAGGCAATGTCGGAAAGAAGCGAGCCAGAAACGTTAGTGCGCCCCGGAGCACCGGTGGAACGTGGTGGGCGGTTTGAACGGCCGGGCTGCTGAGCACGAGCCCCCGCACCGGCGGACGATGCCGGATGCTGTACGCCGCGGCGATGAGGCCGCCCATGCTGTGGCCGAGCAGCATCAGGGGAAGGTCGCTATGGGTCTGCCGGACGTGACCTACGAACGTGTCCAGGTCGGAGACGTATTCGTCAAACGATGCGATGGAGGCCCGCTTGCCTTCAGACCGCCCGTAGCCCCGCTGATCGTACGCCGTCACCGCGAGTTTCCGCTCGGCGAAACACGCCGCTACCTCGGCGTAGCGCCCGCTGTGCTCGGCGTAGCCGTGCACCAGGACGACGACCGCACGGGAGGGCGTGGCAGGCAGCCACGACTGCCGGAAAAGCCACAGCCCGTCGGCGGCCCGGAAACGGTCCTCCAGATGCCTGACACGAGGTTCGCGCGGGATTACTTCGGTCATCTGCTCAGGCCGACATCGCTCAGGACGCTTGCGGAAAAGAGTTGGAGCGCCTCAAAGATAAGGCCGGTGCGGTGTGAGGCGCGAGAACGCGCTCCGGCTCGCCGGCAAGACGCCGGACAGGCGCCGTCGTTTCGAGGCAGGTGTGACGGTCCCTACGAACAGCGAAACCGGCGAGGATCTCAGGCAAGAGCTCGGAGATATGGTAGGTATTTGCATCCATAATGAGGAGCGCCGGGAAGGTGGTGCATTCGCGCCGGGGCAAGCTCGGGACGTGGGGTGACATCTCTGTGTCACACGCCCCCCCCGCAATTTTATTTACAGGATTCGTACATTCCCTGAAACCTCGCCCGGATGCGGCTCATAGAAGCGGCGTCGTTCGAACAGGGGCGAGGGGTCCCTACCCCTTTCTCTGCTGTTGTTTCTTACTCCGACTGCATCCCGGACCGGTGACGTTTGGGAGCACGTCTGTCGCCTGATGCAGCGCCTGCGTTCCATATGGGTATTGCGCCTCGTCGCGGCGCTCCTGGTAGTCAGCCTCGCGCCGACGATCACAGGGCCCACTGTGCAGGCAGCGCCCGATTCGGCGAGCGCCTACGCCGATTGGCTCGGGGGTTATCTCCAACACCCCGACCATCCGGCCGTCAAGCAGGCGCTAGACGCAGCAGCCGAGTCACACGCCGCTACGTTCGAGCGTTTTCTCCGGATCTTTGTAGACGCCTATGAGGCGCAGCACCCCGTTGTGCCGGTGGCGCAGATCTTTTCCGTCCGGGCGCAGTCGACGGACGCGCTGGTTCATTTGCTATATGGCCGGTACCAGCAGAAGCTGGGCGGTAGCGCGACTCCCCAGGGCACCCTCTCAGCGGCACCGTCCCTGTTTGCCGGCGTCACGGACCGGGCCATGTCTGTGCTGCCCACCTCGGTGCAGGCGAGGCGGATCGGTGCCGCCTCCGTGGTACTGTTCGCCTCCGCAGCCGACGTATTCTACGTCCGTCCCATAAGGACCGCCTGGGCAGCCTTGCCGCAAGGCCCCTAGGCTCATCAGTACCTCCCCCGCTCGCGACCTTCGCTCGCCGTCTGCGAGCCACGTCGCCGTTTACTTCCCGATCTGTCGGCGCCCGCCCTTCTCCGGCTGGCGCCGCCCACCTTTCGTTTAGAATAGCCTACGCCCATGAAAGGCAACGGACTTAGAATTTTCTTCGTCGTCTTCTTCGTCGTGCTCTCGGTATGGTACCTGTATCCGACCGTCCGGAGTTACTTCCTCAATCAAAAGCTGGAATCGCTCTCGGCGGAGGCTCGAGAGCAATACGAACAGCAGAATTACAACAAGATCCAGAACGTCAACGAGAAGGCGCTCAAGCTGGGGCTCGACCTTCAGGGCGGCATGCACGTCGGCCTCGAAGTGCGTACCGACGCGCTCATCCGTGAGCTCGCGACGGACACGGATACGGTGTTCGCGCAGGTACTGACAACCGCCCACGATCAGGCTATACGCGGCGATCAGTCGGTCATCGACGCGTTCGTCCAGGAGTTCGAGCGGCGCGACCCGAACGTTCGGCTCTCCCGTTATTTCCGCAACGAAGCGGAGGGGATCACCCGCCGGTCTTCGAACGCCGACGTGCGGAATTACCTCCAGCGGGAAGCCGATGAAGCCGTCGGCCGGGCTATCGAGATCATACGCCAGCGTATCGACCGTTTCGGCGTTTCGGAGCCCTCCATCCAGAAACAGGGCAGCCGGCGCATCATTGTGGAACTGCCGGGCGTCGACGAACCCGAGCGCGTTCGGAGGCTGCTTCGCGGTACCGCTCGGCTCGAGTTTCACCTGATGCCGGACCCGGCGGCGCTTCAGCGGTCCCTTCAACTCATCATCCAGGCATTCCAGCCGGATTCATCGCAGACTTCCGCCACGGCGCAAGCCGATACCGCTGCCGCGGATGCGGACTCCAGCTTTGACGTTAGCTCCCTCGTTCCGGGCGACGAGCAGGAAGGGGCGGCCAACCCCCTGCTGGCCGTCATGCAGCCGGTCGGGCAGGGCGAGCTCTTCGGCACGGTCGCCGTGCAGGATACCGCGGCATTTCACAGCCTGCTCAGCCAGCCCAGGATCCAGGCGCTCCTTCCGCCCAATACGACCCTGATGTATACCGCGAACGCGGCCCAAACGGAGAACGGACAGGAGATCCTGACGTTGCTCGGCGTGCGAAAGGAGATCGAATTGACTGGTGACGTGATCACAGACGCCCGGGTCCAGTTCAACGAGACGAACCAGGCTGAAGTCTCCATGACGATGAATTCGGAGGGTGCGCGCGACTGGGCCCGGATCACGGGCGCCAACGTAAACCGTCCCATTGCCATTGTGCTGGACAATCGTGTCTACTCTTATCCGAGGGTCATTAATCGCATCCCGAACGGCCGTTCGTCGATCACCGGCCTCGATTCGCGCGAGGAGGCCCAGGACGTCGTGACCATCCTCAAATCTGGAGCGCTGCCTGCGCCGGTGGACATCGTCGAGCAGACCGTCGTCGGGCCGAGCCTGGGGGCGGCTGCCATCCACGCGGGCATTCTCTGCATGGTCATCGGCCTGCTCGCGGTAGGCATCTTCATGGTCGTGTACTACCGCACGGGCGGGATACTCGCCGACATCGCTCTGCTGGTGAACGTGCTGTTCGTGCTGGGCGTACTGGCTGCCTTTCATGCCACGCTGACCCTGCCGGGCATCGCGGGCATGGTGCTGACCTTCGCGGCTGCGGTGGATGCCAACGTGCTCATCTACGAACGTATGCGTGAGGAGATGGCGACCGGGAAGACCCTCCGCGCCGCGATAGACACCGGCTATTCGAAGGCGTTCAGTTCTATCTTCGACTCGCAGATTACCGGCTTCTTCGTCGGGGCGATTCTCTACGTCTTCGGCGTCGGCCCTATTCAGGGCTTTGCCGTGACGCTCATGATCGGCATCGTGGCTTCCATGTTCAGCGCAATCGTCATCACGCGGCTCATCTTCGACTACATGGTCAACGAGCGCCGTATGCACGTGAGCGTCGGCTAAATTTCAAGACAGTTGTTTGTGGTCATATCCCCACAGAGCCTGTTCTTTATCGCACTTGCCTGCAGGCGGAAACGGGATGCCAGGTCCCGACGACGGGCCACTGACAATGGACAACTGACATATAACGAGAACCATGCGCTTTTTCGAGAAAACCAACTTCGATTTCATCGGCGCGCGGAAGAAGGCGTACATCTTCTCCGGCACGCTGATCTTGATCAGCCTCATCTCGCTGGCTTTTCGCGGCCTCCAACTCGGTATCGACTTTACGGGCGGGATGGAATTTATCGTCGAGACCAGCGAGGAACTGGGCGCCAATCAGGTTCGCCAGGCACTTGGAACGGCGCTGGAGCGTGAGCCTGAAGTAAAAATCTACGGGCAGGATCAACTCCTCATCAAAGCCCCGCCCACGGGTGAGATCACGGAGGTACAGGCACGTATCCAGCAGGCCATTCGGCAGGCTTTTCCAGGTTCAAACCCTACGATTCTGCAGAGCAACCTGGTGGGGCCGCGCTTTGCGGCGGACCTCCAGCAGGGTGCCATCTACTCGATCATCGGCGCCATCATCGTGATCCTGATCTACGTCTGGATCCGATTTCAGCTCCGGTTCGGTCTCGGCGCTATCGTTGCGCTGGCCCACGATACGATCATCACGGTGGGTGCGTTCTCACTACTCCACGGGATCGCGCCGTTCTCCCTAACCGTAGACCAGACGGTCATTGCGGCGCTCATGACTATCGTGGGCTTCTCGATTAATGATACGGTCGTGGTGTTTGACCGAATCCGGGAGTACATGGTCCTGTTCAAGACCGAGCCGCTGGGAGAAATCATCAACCGCTCCATCAACACGACGCTGAGCCGCACGATAATAACCACCGGCACGATTTTGATGGTGCTGATAGTGCTCTTTATATTCGGTGGGGAAGTACTGCGGCCCTTCTCCTTTGCGCTGCTCGTGGGCATGACGATCGGGACGTACTCGTCCATCTTTGTAGCTTCACCCATCGTGCTTGAACTCGGTGAGCACAAGCGCCATAAAGCGGCAGCGCGCAGGTAATGCGGCCCGTCGGCTGATCGCACGAGCATCCCAATCCGTCCTTATCGAACCGTAATAAGCCAGGGGACCACATGGATTACAACATACGTGAGCAGCAGAACGCCGTCGTTATTCCGCTCGAAGGCAACATCATGGGCGGCCCGGACGGAACGAAGCTGCACGAAACCTTGCACAGCCTCAAAGAGCAGGGAAAGACGAACGTGGTGGTGGATCTCTCCCACGCCAAGTTCATGAATTCGAGCGGCCTCGGAATGCTCATCAGCGGCCTGACCACCATGCGGAACGCCCGCGGCGATCTTCGGCTCGCCAATGTAGCGGACAAGATCCAATCGCTGCTGGTCGTTACGAAGCTGAACACAGTGTTCAGAACGTACGATTCCGTGGATGCTGCTGTGGTCAGTTATAACGAGGAACCGGCCGGGGCTCAACGCTAACCCCAGCGAGGACCAGGATCTTCTGGTAAATCGGAAGGCGACGGTTCCGGCAGACGGGGATCGTCGCCTTCGTGCTGTCAGTAGTCATAGTCAGCCTAAACGGGCTAATCTACATGGTCTACGACAAACAACTGACCACCGACAACGGACTACTATCGAGAAAGAAATGCCAATCACGGTTGTAATCGGCAGCCAGTGGGGCGACGAAGGGAAGGGGAAGATCGTCGACCTGCTCAGCGAAGAAGTGGATATCGTCGCCCGCTATCAGGGCGGGGCCAATGCAGGCCACACGATCTGTTGGGGGGATAAGACGTTCGTGCTGCACCTTGTGCCGAGCGGCATTTTCCACGACGGCGTGATGTGCGTGATCGGCAACGGCGTCGTGATCGACCCGAAAGCCGTGCTGGATGAGATCCGCACGATCAAAGAGATGGGCTACCAGGTGGAGGGCCGCCTGCTCATTTCTCATAATGCCCACCTCATCATGCCCTATCACAAGGCGTTGGACCAGGCGCGTGAGCGCTACCGGGACGCAGAGGCCATCGGCACGACGGGGCGTGGGATCGGACCGGCTTACATGGACAAGTTCGCGCGCACCGGCATCCGCGTCGTGGACCTGCTGGACCGCGACGTGCTCCGCGCCAAGATTACGCGCTCGGTGGAGGAGAAGAACGCCATGCTGATCGGCATCTATGGGGCCGAGGGCGTGGACGTCGACGCTATCATCGACGAGTACGTGGAGTTCGACAAGCGCATCGATCCGTACGTCACGGATACCACGCAGTACCTGTGCAACGAGTTGAAGGCCGGGAAGCACATTCTCGCCGAAGGCGCACAGGGATCGCTGCTCGACGTAGATTTCGGCACGTATCCATTCGTCACCTCCAGCCACCCTACCGTGGGCGGCTGCTGCACTGGTCTGGGCGTCCCCCCCACCGAGATCAAACGGGTCATCGGGATCGTCAAGGCGTACTGTACCCGCGTCGGCAACGGCCCCTTCACGACCGAGTTGAAGGACGACATGGGCGACCGGCTGCGGAGTGCGGGGCATGAGTTCGGCGCCACGACCGGGCGGCCACGCCGCACAGGCTGGCTCGACCTCGTCGCACTTCGCTACACGTCCATGATAAACGGTCTGACGGACTACGCCATCACCAAGCTGGACGTCCTCACGGGTCTTGACGAGATCAAGGTGTGCACGCGCTATCGCCTTCCCGACGGCCGAGAGACCGAGCGCTTCCCGAGCGAGGTGCAGACACTGGAAAAGGTCCAGCCCGTATACGAAACCCTGCCCGGTTGGGAGGAGGACATTACCGGCATCGAAGCGTTCGAAGACCTGCCGGTCGCGGCGCGGGAATACCTCCAGTTCATGGTACACCACACTGGTGTGGACGTCAGCATGATTTCGACCGGTCCCAAGCGGGAACAGACCATCCTCAGACCCCGGACCGGGTCTCTGGTCACCGCCTGATGGCTTTCGACGCCTTAGCCGGGTTAAGGGAAGCAGAACGAAAGCCCCTCCTTTTTGAGGTTGGGGGTGGTTCCACGATACGGGGGTCTAGCGGAGGCATGTAAGCGGGTAGCAGCATAACTCGGGGGTACACCGGAAGGTTGTACCCCTTTTTCGTAGCGGACAGCGAACCGAAAACGCCATGCCGATCTCTCTCAGGCGTCCCGCGCCGAAGCTCTTCGGCGGCAGGAATACAAAAGCCTACCACCTCTCCTTGAATCTCAAGCTGGGGCTGATTCTCTTTGCCGTTCTCATCGCGGTGGCTTCGCTCGTATACACCAACCATCTGGTCAACCGCCTGCGGGAACGCGAGCAGTTCGTCGTCGAATTGTGGACGATGGCTCGCAAGGAGACGGCCTCGGCGGCTCCCGCTGTGAACCCGTACATGACGGAATTCCAGCAGCTACAGGAAGATCTACAGACGCTGGCCGCACGCGGCGTCGGGATCTCCCCGGAGGAAGCGACGGCCTATCGGCAGGCGTTGCGATGGGCCGAGTCGATGCCTCCTCCCGAGGGCGAGATCACACTGGCGAGTGAGATCCTGAGCCGGGGCGGCACCGACATCCCGGCCATCGTAATCGACTCTACCGGCTCCCAACCGGAGGTGGCGTTCTGGCAAAATGTGCGGGCCCCCCGAGACACCGCAGCGGCCCGCCGGGTCTTGCTGCGGCGCGTTGAGCGGCACGCCAGTGAGTACAAATCCATCCCCATCGACCTGGATTTCGGGGATACCCATCTCAAGCAGGTGCTCTACTACGACGAATCGCAGCTCATCCGCGAACTGCGCATCTACCCCTACCTCCAACTCCTCTTCGTCGGGCTGTTCGTCCTGGCCGGCTATCTCGGGTTCTCCTACGTACGGAGGAGCGAACAAAGCGGCCTCTGGGCCGGGATGGCGAAGGAGGCGGCGCACCAACTCGGCACGCCCATTTCGAGCCTGATGGGCTGGCACGAGCTTCTGAAGACGCCCGGCCTCCCACCCGAGCAGGAGGAGTTGGCTCTGGATGAGATAGACAAAGACATCAACCGCCTCCGGCGTGTCGCAAATCGCTTCTCGGACATCGGCTCCTTGCCGAAACTGGACGTCGTGCCGCTGGCGCCGGTCCTGTATGGCACGGCCGACTACATGCGACGGCGCATCCCGCAGCAGGGAAAACGAGTCGAGTTAAAGGTCTCCGTCGCGGGCGATCCGGTGGCCCCGCTCAATGCTGAATTGTTCGAATGGGTGATCGAGAACCTGATCAAAAATGCCCTGGACGCCATCGAATCCAACCGGGGAAGTATAGAGGTCACCGCGCTGCAGGCAGACGGCAAAGTGCGCGTAGACGTGCGGGACACCGGCAAGGGCGTCGAACGAAGCCAGTGGAAAAACGTGTTCCGTCCCGGTTATAGCACCAAAAAACGTGGGTGGGGCCTGGGCCTGAGCCTTGCCAAGCGCATCATTGAAGACTATCATGGCGGCACCCTCGCGCTGGTTCAGTCCCGCGTAGGGCAGGGGACCACCTTTCGCATCGAACTGCCGGCCAATCCTGGTGAGCAGGCGTAAACCTCCTTCTCATAATCCTGGCGTGCAATCCGTATCACGACCTTCTAACCTTCAATCCGCAAACCCTACCCCGGTGACCATGCAGCCACGTCCGTACATCCTCGCTGAAACCAACTGGAAAACCGTAAAGCACACCAACTATGAAGTAGCCGTACTGCCCTGGGGCGCCACCGAGGCGCATAACTACCACATGCCCTACGCGACCGACAACATCCAGTGCGATTACGTGGCAGCGGAGGCGGCGCGGCAGGCCTGGGAGCAGGGGGCCCGTGTGGTCGTACTGCCGACTGTCCCGTTCGGCGTGAACACCGGGCAGCTCGACATCAAGCTGGACGTCAATATGAACCCGAGCACGCAGTTTCTGGTGCTGCGGGACGTGGTCGACGCGCTCTCCCGGCAGGGCATCGCGAAGCTGGTAGTGCTGAACGGGCACGGTGGCAACAACTTCCGGCAGATGCTCCGTGAAATCCAGGCAGCCTTCCCCGGTACGTTCCTGTCGGCCGTCAACTGGTACGACGCCGCGAAGTGGAGCGACTACTTCCAGGATCTCGGCGACCACGCCGGGGAAATGGAGACGAGCGTCATCATGCACATCGCGCCCGACCTCGTGCTGCCGCTGTCCGAGGCCGGCTCCGGCAAGGCGCGCGCGTTCAAGATCCGGGCGTTCCGGGAGAAATGGGCGTGGGCGCAGCGGCAGTGGAGTGCGGTCACCGACGATACCGGCGTTGGGAACCCCACCGCCGCCACTCCCGACAAGGGGCGCCGGTACCTGGAAGCGGTCACACGCAACATCGGATCGTTCCTCGTAGACCTGGCCGCGGCCGACATAACGGAACTCTACGCCGATCCCGATGACCTCGAGTAAGATTCCTTCAAGAAGGCAAACAGCCCGGCAGAGCGCCATTTCCGCCGGTTGAGCAGAACGCGGTGCGTCGGCCCCGGCTTGGCGTCGGCTGGAAACGGCCTTATATTGAAGCGCTTCAAACGAGCGGCGCTGGCGTTACGTGCGGAATAGCACCGGATAATCGCAGGCACGTCTACCGGCCGGAGCGCCTCCGGCTTCTGCTGCAGCGGAATCCTGCCATCGTCTCCTTTTGGTTTCTGTGACTCTCTTGAAAGCGGCAACAGTGGGGCAAGGCCGCTCGTCTCTAGCATGACGCCCCTGGTATTTTGTGAGGGAGAGCGGCCGGATTCGGCGCGGTTCTGCTCACCGTGGTCTGCCCCAGCATCACCGACTTGCATTTATGAAGCTCTCGGATTTCGTATATGACTACCCGAAGGGACTCATTGCCAGGTATCCCGCTGAGCCGCGAGATAGCGCCCGCCTCATGGTGATGGACCGCGCCACGAGAACCATTACCCACCGTATGTTTCGCGACCTGCCTGAGTACTTCAACGAAGGTGACGTTCTCGTCGTCAACGATACGAAGGTCTTTCCGGCACGGCTCTATGGAAACAAAGAGAAGACGGGTGCGCGCATCGAGGTCTTCCTGCTGCGTGAACTCAACTCCGATAGCCGCCTCTGGGACGTCATCGTCGACCCCGCGCGCAAGATACGGATCGGGAACAAGCTCTATTTCGACAATGGCCTCGTCGCCGAGGTGATCGACAATACCACCTCCCGAGGCCGC
>DASSAV010000079.1:0-36200 GCA_035699265.1 Rhodothermales bacterium | reverse complement strand
GGGCCGTGCTCTTCCTCGACGCTCGGGTCCACCAGATCGCGGATGCTGCGGAACAGTTCATTCACGCTCGTCTCTTTGCCTGTGCCCACGTTGAAGATGCCGGAGCCCTCGTGCCGAAGAGCGGCCAGGTTGGCCCGTACGACGTCGCCGACGAACACGTAGTCTCGCGTCTGCTCCCCGTTGCCGTTGATGACGGGCTTCTCCCCTCTCAGCAGGCGCTCGGTGAAAATGGCGACGACACCCGCTTCGCCGTGCGGGTTTTGCCTAGGGCCGTAGACATTGGCATAGCGCAATGCGACGTATCGAATGCCGTACTGCTGCTGGTAGAAGTACAGGTACTTCTCGGTCGTCAGCTTGGTAATACCATACGGCGAGAGCGGCTGAAGCGTGTGCCGCTCGTCCTGGGGAACGTAATCGGGTTCGCCGTAGATGGCACCGCCTGTGGAGGCAAAGACAACCTTCTCGAGCCCGTTCCGGCGGCCCGCTTCCATCAAGTTGAGGAAGCCGAGCACGTTGACATCAGCATCGAACTTCGGGTCGGCTACAGATTTGCGAACATCCATCTGTGCCGCGTGGTGGACCAGTACACCGTACCGTTCGCGTTCGAAAAGTGACGGCACGTCCTCACTGCGGATGTCCATCCGTATGAATGCCGCACCGGCAGGTACGTTTTCCTGACGCCCGGAGGAGAGGTCGTCCAGAACGTGAACGGTGTGGCCTTCGGCGACCAGCGCATCCGCGACGTGGGAACCGATGAAGCCTGCACCGCCCGTAACTAGCACTTTCATGGAAGCGTTCAAGTGTTGAAGTGTTCTGGAGTTTACGGGTTGAGCGTGTGGGACTTAGGCCTCGGGCAGGAGGACCGCTGCGGAGAACCGATCGGGGTTGAACAACTCTTGCGCAATCGTCCGGACGTCCTCGATTGTAACGGAATTTACATCCTGAACGATTTCGTCGAGCGTGAAGCACCGCTCGAAATATAGTTCCTGGCGCCCAATTCTCATCATGCGGTTGCTCATGTTCTCCAGGCCCAGCATAAGCGAACCTTTGACCTGATTCTTCGCCAGCGTCAGCGTCCGGTCGCTCACGGGTTCGTTGGCCAGCCTTTCAAGCTCTCGGAAGATGAGCTTCTTTGAGCGCTCGATGCGGCCTGCGTCCGTGCCCATGTAGACGCCGAAGTCACCCGTATCGGAGTGCATGTTCACAAACGAGTAGATGCTATAGCAGAAGCCGTACCGTTCCCGGATGTTCTGGTTGAGCCGGCTCGACATTCCGCCGCCGAGTAGTGTGTTGAGTACCGTAAGGGCGGTTCGCTTCGGATTCCGGATGGAGAAGCCCCGTGTTCCGAGGACGAGGTGCGCCTGCTGGATCGGCTTTCTGACGACGAGCTGCTCCGGCCCGTAGCCGTTCACCGGTACATGCTGACGGCCCTGCGCCCTGCGTTCGGAACTGGCAAACACCTTCTCGGCAATCCGTACGACGTCCTCGTGTGCCGCGTTGCCGGCGACGGCCAGGATGATCCGGTCGGGGGTGTAGTGCTGGTCCACGTAGGACTGAAGCTGGTCACGCGTGAATGCAGTGACCGTCTCAGGAAAGCCAATGATCGGCCTGCCGAGCGGGTGGTCCTTAAACAATACCTCTTCGAAGCAATCGAAAACATATTCGTCCGGCGTGTCCTCATACATTTTCATCTCTTCCAAGACGACATCCTTCTCCTTTTCGAGCTCCTTGGGGGGGAACTCGGGGTGCAGCACCAGATCGCATACGAGGTCAATGGAGCGTTCCAGGTGCTCGTCCAGTGCGCGGGCATAGTAGCACGTGTACTCCTTCGTGGTAAACGCGTTGAGATACCCACCGACGGATTCGAGGCGCTGCGCGATGTGATGCATCCGGCGCTTCTTCGTGCCCTTAAAGACCATGTGCTCGATGAAGTGGCTGATCCCGCTCTCTTCCTCTCGCTCGTCTCGGCTGCCGGTGTAAATCCATGCCCCGACGGAAATCGAACGCACCGACGGGATCGTCTCCGTGAGCACCCGGACCCCGTTATTCAGGGTCGTCTTAGAAAACGCCGGGATCTCCTGGTCTGTTGTCTTTGTGCCCATTCAAATCCTCTATCCAGTAAACGAAAGGCGAGAGCCGCTGTAAGCGACCCCCGCCTTTACGATTGACGTATTGGTGAACACGGCAGCCCAAGAAGGCTTCAGTGTCCGGGGGTGTCAACGGCGCTCCCCGCCGCCGGAACGGCCACCCCGTCCGCCGCCGCCGTGAGGACGGCCACCGCGCCGCTCACCCCCACCACGGTTACGGTCGCGATCGCCGTCGCCTCTCGGCGGGCGTCCGTTGCCCTGCTCCTGATAGCCCTCAGGCTTGGGAAGGAGCGCTTTGCGGCTGAGGCGCAGCTTGCCATCGTCACGGACTTCGATGAGTTGGACTCTCATCTTGTCGCCTACCTGCACGTAGTCCTCCACTTTGTCGACATACCCGTAATCGAGTTCCGACACGTGGACGAGGCCCTCCTTGCCGGGCATGATCTCCACGATGGCGCCGAACGGCTGGATGTTACGCACGGTGCCTTCGTATTCCTCACCGACCTCAGGCACGGCCACGATCTGGCGGATGCGCTCAATGGCAGCGTTGGAGTTCTCGGCGTTCGTCGCTGCAATGCGGACGAACCCTTTCCCCTCCTTCTCCTCGATCTCGATGGTCGTGTCGGTCTCACGCTGGATCCCTTGGATGATACGTCCACCAGGCCCGATCACGGCGCCGATGAACTCTGCATCGATGGTGATCTGCGTGAGGCGGGGCGCATAGGGCGAGAGATCGGGGCGGGGTTCCGGCAGGGCGCTTTCCATCAGGCCCAGAATGTGCTCGCGACCGTCCTTCGCCTGTTTGAGCGCCTTGAGCAGCACCTCGCGCGGAAGGCTCGTGACCTTGATGTCCATCTGACAGGCCGTTATCCCGTCTCGCGTGCCAGTGACCTTGAAGTCCATGTCGCCCAAGTGATCCTCGGTGCCGAGAATATCACTGAGCACAGCGGTCCGGTTGCCTTCCGCAATCAAGCCCATCGCCATCCCGGCAACGTGTTTCCTGATCGGCACACCGGCATCCATGAGTGCGAGCGAACCGGAGCACACCGTCGCCATGGAAGACGAGCCATTGGATTCCAGCACCTCACCCGTGACACGAACCGTGTACGGAAAAGAGTCGAAGTCCGGCATCACCTTAGCGAGCGAACGTTCGGCCAGGAAGCCGTGTCCGATTTCGCGCCGTCCCGCCCCGCGAAGGAACTTCACCTCTCCCGTGGAGAAAGGCGGGAAGCTGTAATGCAGATAGAAGTGTTTTTCGGTGTTCTCAAAGATCTGATCGATTTCCTGTGCGGAACGTCCGGTTCCGAGCGTAACAGAGGCAAGCACCTGCGTCTCTCCGCGCGTGAAGACAGAAGAGCCGTGTACGCGCGGAAGGTAGCTGACCTCCATCCAGATGGGGCGAATGTCCGTCAGGCCACGACCATCGATGCGCCGGCCGTCGGAGAGGATCATCTCACGCATGGCCTGGCTTTCGACGGACGAAAACGCTTCGCTGATCTGCTTGGGTGTATAGCCTTCCGGCGAAACGTCCGCCCGGGTTTCACCCGTTTCCGGGTTGTTGGCGCCGAGGAAGGCCGATACGACCTCATTCTTCAACTCATCGATCCCCGCATAGAACGTCTGCTTGTCGTACGGCTGACGGACATGTGCGGCCAGCTTGTCCCCGACCAACTGCCGGACACGGTCGACCAACTTTTCCGGAGGCAGAATCGGCGTATACTCGAAGGGCTTGATATTGCCGCGCTCCCGAGCGAGTTCGTTCTGTGCGCGGCAGAGCTTTATGATGACCTCGTGCGCCAGTTCGAACGCCTCGACCATTTCCTCCTCGCTGATCTCGTCCATCTCCCCTTCCACCATCACGATGGAGCGTTCGGTGCCGCCGACCATGAGGTCGACATCGCTATCGTCCATCTCGGTGAGGAGCGGGTTGACCACCCATTCGCCGTTTACGCGCGCGATCCGGACCTCGGACATGGGGCCGCTGAACGGTGCTCCCGCAAGGACCAGTGCGGCGGAAGCTCCGACGCCGGCGATCGCGTCAGCGTTGTACTCGCCTGCTGAGATGACCGTTGCGATCACCTGCACTTCATGGTAGAAGCCATCGGCAAAGAGCGGCCGAATGGCCCGGTCGATGAGCCGGGAGGAGAGCACCTCTTTGTCGGTAGGACGGCCCTCCCGTTTAATGAATCCACCGGGGATCTTACCTCCCGCGGCATATTTCTCGCGGTAATCGACTGTGAGCGGGAAGAAGTCCTGTCCTTCCCGCGCACCGGGTGAGATTACGGCCGTGCAGAGGACCATCGTATCGCCGAGCTGCGCCACGACAGAGCCGCCCGCCTGTTTCGCGAGCAGGCCGGTCTCCAGGCGAAGGATTTTCCCTGGGGCCAACTCGATTTCCTGTACTGTTCCTTCTGGTTTTGCGTTCATCTGTGTTTTTCTCTTTCTACGCCTGCGCCTCACAACTCCGCACACCACGCCCCTTCAGAGCCGGACGTAAAGCTTGCCGGTGGGGTTGACGGGTGGCCGGCGGCCGATGCGTGGTGACAATGAAACGGTCAGCGGCATTCCGGAAGGCCCGGAATGCCGCTGACAGGCAAGCACGCTTATTTACGAATTCCTAGTTCCTGAATGATGCTGCGGTAGCGCTCGATGTCCCGGTCCATTAAATAGTTGAGGAGGCGGCGGCGCTTACCTACAAGCTGGAGCAGTCCGCGACGCGTGGAGTGGTCTTTCGGATGCAGCTTGAGATGCTCGGTGAGCTCGTTTATACGTTTGCTGAATATGGCAATCTGAACTTCCGGTGCGCCTGTATCTTTGGCGCTCTTACCGTATGAGGTGATCAGATCCTGCTTCTCGTCTTTGGTGATCATGTAAACCTATTCCTCTTTAGATTATACCATGCTAAAGAAGATGAACTGTCCGGGAAACTGCGGCCCATCCGCAATCCGCTGCCGACATAAAGTTCGTTAAAATAACGATTCGAGCGTTTCCTTGCAACGCCGCTTATCCTCTGAAAGTTGCTCGATCAGGGCCTCCACCGATTCAAACTTGCGCTCGTCGCGCATCCATCTGACGAATTCTATGCGAAGCATACGCCCATAGAGGTCGCCGGTGTAATCCAGGAGATTGACTTCCACCCGAAGTCCGGAGCCGTTGAAGGTCGGGCGCTCTCCAATGTTCAGCATGCCCTCGTAGTGTTCATCGTCGTGCCCCGGCATGCTCACTATTACGGCATAGACGCCTTTCCTCGGGATCACCTTTCGAGGATTCAGTATCTGAATGTTTGCGGTCGGAAAGCCGATCAGACGTCCCCGCCCATCACCATGCACGACTTCGCCCTGGAGGCTGTAGTTCCGGCCCAGCATCTCCGCCGCCAACTGGACATTTCCATCTTCGATCAGGAGGCGTCGTATCTCGGTTGAGGAAACGACGTGTTCCTCTACGACCTGTGACGGGATGACATCGACCGTGAAGCCGTGTTCCCTGCCCAGCACCTCCAGGAGTGCACGGTCCCCCATTCGCCCCCTGCCGAATCCATGGTCGTGGCCAACTACGATTTCCTTCAGGCCGATTCGAGAAATAAGAACGTCGCTGACAAATGCTTCAGCCGTCAAACGGGCGAAGTCCTTCGTGAAAGGCACCACGATAAAGCGATCTATTCCGATCCGTTCGAGCAGATCCGCGCGTTCGTCGATGGTGGTCAGCAAGAGGACGGATTCACCTTTCACAATTTCGCGCGGGTGGGGATCGAAGGAAACCACCACACTGGCGCCGTGCCGCTCGGCAGCCCTTGTCCGGAGGTACTGAAGAATCGCCTGATGTCCGCGGTGGATCCCGTCAAACGTCCCGACGGTCACCACAGAATTGGGATCCCGCTCAACCTGATCGAGCCCGTATTCGCGCTTCATGCAAATAGACCTACTCCTTTGCACCCGCCTGCCCCGGCGCGGTATCCGTCCCGGAATACCCCCCCACAGCCGATTCCAGCGCTTCGACGCGCCAGGCATCCGCGACGTCGTATTCGCCGATGGCCGTCCGCCGCAGTGCAGTCAAATGGGCGCCTACGCCCAGAACGGCACCAAAATCGTGCGCCAGGCTGCGGACGTACGTCCCCTTCGAACATCGAACCCTGAAAGTTACGTCGGGCATGGCGACATCCAGCAGGTCGAAATCGTAGATGGTGATACGACGGGGTTTGCGTTCAACCTCTTCGCCCCGGCGCGCTTTCTTGTACAGCCGCTCGCCGCCGACTTTCACCGCCGAAAACATAGGTGGAATTTGTTCGAGGTCGCCGCGGAATTGCTTCCGGGCCGCTTCCAGGTCATGGCTGGTGAGGTGCCGCCAATCCTTCCGCTCTACTACTTCGGAGTCCGCGTCGTATGAAGGTGTCGCCTCACCGAGACGCAGCACCCCCTCGTAGGTCTTGGGCAACCCCATGAAGTGCTCCATTCGCTTGGTAGCCCGGCCGAGCAAGCAGATCAGAAGTCCTGTCGCCATGGGATCCAGCGTTCCGGCGTGGCCGATCTTCTTGACATGGAGTAACCGCCGCAACTTGCGAACCACGTCAAACGACGTCCAGCCTTTCGGCTTGTCTACCAGAACGACGCAGTCCTCGGTGGAAGGCAGTTCAGGGTAGCGGCAAATGCGCTCAGCCGCGGGCGGGATCACCTTTCCAGACATCGACCATTCAGGTGGGAGAGCCGAGTTACTCTTCGCGGCGCTCGCGTTCTGCGCGAATGCGATCAAACAAATCGTCGAGTTTTCGCGACTTTTCAAGCGTCTCGTCCAGAAAGAACCGGATCTCCGGAACGGCGCGAAGCTGGTGCCTGACGCGACCGGCCAGCGCACTACGAATCTGCGGTGTGAGGTCTTCCAGGTGCTTGAACGCGGCCTGGCGCTGGCCCACATTCTCCCCGAAGATGCTGACGTAGACGTAAACGATGGAGAGATCCTTCGTCACCCGTGCGTCGGTGACCGTTATCATCGACGGAAGCTGTTGGCTGAATTCGGTTTGCAAGATGTCCGCCACTTCGCGTTGCAGCAGCTTCGCAACGCGCTCCGTCCGTATGCTCATCGTAGTCCTCCGCAAACGACGCGACCGGGCAGGCTCCGGGCCGTCGGTATAGGCGAGGACGGCATCGGACCGTCCTCGCTCACCTCGTTCAAACCTCGAGCTTACGCTTCGTCTCGACAATCTCGAATGCTTCGATCTGATCGCCCACCTTCAGGTCGTGGAAGTTGTCGATAGACATACCGCATTCGTAGCCGCTCGTGACCTCGCGCACATCGTCCTTGAAGCGCTTCAACGAACTGATGGTGCCCGTATAGATCACGACACCGTCGCGGACCAGGCGGACCCGATCGTTCCGATGGATACGCCCATCGAGGACGGAGCAGCCAGCGATTGTCCCGATCTTAGGTACACGGAACGTCTCGCGTACTTCCGCCGTGCCGAGTGTTCGCTCCGATTCCTCAGGCGCAAGCAGACCTTCGAGCGCATCATGTACGTCTTCTATGGCCTTGTAGATGACCGAGTAGGTACGGATGTCGATTTCCTCCCGCTCGGCGAGTTGCCGTGAACCGGGCGTCGGACGTACCTGGAAACCGAGAATTACGGCGTCAGATGCAGACGCGAGCATGACATCGCTCTCGGTGATGGCACCCACGCCGCTGTGAATGATGTTCACAGCAACCTCTTCGGTAGAGAGCTTGAGGAGTGAATCCGACAGGGCCTCTACCGAACCGCCCACGTCCGCCTTGATGATGAGGTTGAGCTCTCGGAACTCCCCGAGGGCCAGCCTGCGGCCGATCTCGTCCAGCGTGATGTGCTTCCGCTGGCGAAGCGATTGCTCGCGGTGGATTTGCTGGCGGCGCTGTGCGATCTCACGAGCCTGGCGTTCCTCGTCAAAGACGACGAACTGATCGCCTACCTCGGGTGCACCGTCAAAACCGACCACGAGCGCCGGGCGAGCCGGGCCCACCTCGGTGATGCGGTTCTCGCGCTCATCGAACATCGCGCGCACGCGCCCGCTAAAGATACCTGCTACGAAGACATCCCCTATTTTCAGCGTACCGTTCTGCACGAGAACGGTCGCGACGTTGCCACGGCCCTTATCAAGCCGGCTCTCAATCACGACGCCATCGGCATTGCGGTCCGGGTTCGCCTTCAGTTCGAGCAACTCCGATTCGAGCACGACGCGCTCAAGCAGGTCGTCTACGCCCTCGCCTGTTTTGGCCGATACGAGGGCACATTGCGTTTTGCCGCCGTACTGCTCCACCAGTACACCGTGGTCGGAAAGCTGCTGCATCACCTTCGGGGGGTTTGCATCGGGCTTATCGACCTTATTGATGGCCACCACGATCGGCACTTCGGCGGCGCGGGCGTGGTTAATCGCCTCAATGGTCTGGGGCATCACGGAGTCGTCCGCCGCCACGACCAGAATGACGACATCCGTAGCCTTGGCACCGCGCGCACGCATGGCGGTGAACGCCTCGTGACCGGGTGTGTCCAAGAAGGTTACCGTCCGGCCGTCCTGCAGTTCAACGTGGTAAGCACCGATGTGCTGTGTGATACCACCCGACTCACCCGCCACCACGTTCGTGCGGCGAATGTGGTCCAGGAGCGAGGTCTTGCCGTGGTCCACGTGCCCCATTACGGTAACGACGGGCGCGCGCGGCACCAGATCCTCCGGCCTATCCTCTTCGATGTGGATGTCTTCGGTACCGAATTCGGTTATGAACTCGACCTCGAATCCATATTCGTCTGCAAGGATAGAGATGGTGTCCGCATCCAGCCGCTGGTTGATGGACACCATCATTCCGGCCTTAAAGAGCGTACTGATGACGTCAGTGACCGGCACCCCCATCAAATTGGCGAGCTCTCCCGTCGAGACAAATTCGGTGATCCGAAGGACGCCCTCTTCAGCCTGCTCGTTCTCAAGAACGCGCTGGCGCTCGGCAGCACGCAGGTCGCGCCGCTCGCGGCGTCGCCGCGAGCGGATGCGGCTGGCTCCCTGCTCCAGCTCACGCAGCGTCTCCTGAAGCGATTGTTCGACGGCTGCCTCGTCGACGGCCGGCCCGCGTTTGCGCTTGGCCCGTTTCTTTTTGGCGGCTTCAGACGCGGAATCCGCGGTGGTCTCTTTCGGAGACTCCTCACTCGCTACTGCACGGTCCTTACGCTTGCGTTTACGCTTGCGCTTTTTCTTCGCGTCTGATTCTTCGACCGTGTGCAGGTCGATTTTGCCGACGATCTTGGTCCCCGCCAGCTTGTACCGATCTGCCGTGAGAATGCTGGCCGCTTCCTCCGGCGCTTCCGTCTGGCCGTCTCCGGTTGCCTCAACCGCAGCGGGCTCTGCTTCCTCTTCCTCGGTCTCTGCTTCCGCGCCGGGGGCTTCCTCTACTTCAGCGACGGGGGCAGGCTCGGGCTCAGCCGGCACACTGGGCACCGATTCGACATCAACATCGGCACTATCACCGGCGGCCACGGCCTCGTGCGGTTCCGGGTGTGCTTCCTCGGCAGGCTCCTCTGCGACCGGCTCAACGGTTTCCTCCGGCAGCGGCTCTACTACAGGCGGGACTTCGGCTACTGCTTCGACGCGTTCCTCCACGGGCGGCAGTTCAAGTTCCTGCTCCTCCTGGACCGGAGCCGGCATCTCACGAAGCGATGGCGGTACCGGGGCAGGCGTCTCTTGCAGCACAGGCTCCTCCAACTCCACGTCCGTCTCTTCCGCTTCGGCACGGAGAGCAGCCCGCTTGTCCTTCACCCGAGACGCCGCCGCCTTATCAGACGCAAACGCCTCCAAGAGCGAGAGATAGGCATCCTCGTCCGTGATGGCTGCGTTGATACCTGTCCCGGCCAGGGCAGCCTTGAATCCCTCTTTCTTGAGGTGATCAGTGACCGTCTCGACGGTGACGTTTAGCTCCCGCGCAACGTTGTACAGCCTAACTTTCTTAAACTTCTGGTTCTCTTTCGCCATGCAAATATTCTTACTGTGTACATCTCTGTCGGTCGCGAGTGCCGCACATGACCGGTTTTCAATCGCCTAGCTCTCCAGCTCTTCCTCTTCTTCATCCTCGAATTCGGTTCGTATGATGGAGAGCACGTGTTGCGCCACAGCAGGTTCAAGACCTGAACGGCGTACCAACTCGTCCGGTGAGAGTTCAAGGACCGCTTTGGCCGAATCGCAACCGATGTCACGGAGCCGCTGCACTGTTTCCTGCTCTAATTCGTCCGCAAACTCCCCAATCTCGATGTCCTCTTCGTCGGCGGATATCTCACGGTACACGTCAATCTCAAAACCGGTTAGCGCCGAGGCCAGCCGGATGTTGATGCCACCGCGACCGATGGCCTGGCTCACTTCGTCAGCCCGCACAACTACTTTCGCGCGGGGCGGATCCAATTCTTTGTTTACCGCTACGGAAAGCGGGCGCGCCGGAGATAGTGCACGCTTTATCAGTTCGTACCTGTCATCTGACCACTCCAAAACGTCGATGTTCTCATTTCCGAGCTCCCGGACGACGGCGTGGATACGAACGCCCTTGATTCCGACACAGGCGCCTACCGGGTCGATCCGCTCATCGTGGCTTACGACAGCTACCTTAGCCCGGTCGCCCGGTTCACGTACGATCCTCTTGATTTCGACGATGCCATCGTATATCTCGGGTACTTCCAGTTCGAACAGGCGCTCCATGAATATGGGATCCGCGCGGCTGACGATGACCTGCGGGTTGCTGCCGGTAGCATCGCGGCGGACCTCTTTCACCACTGCCCGCAGCATGTCTCCCTTGCGGTAGCGATCCTTGAAGATCTGCTCCTCACGCGGGAGGATGAGTTCGACCTTATTGTGGATCACCAGCACTTCGCGGCGGCGGATCTGATAGACCTCACCGACTACGATCTCGCCAATGATATCCTGGTACGTCTTGTAAATATTTTCCTTTTCCAGATCGCGAATGCGCTGGCTGAAGGTCTGGCGCGCCGTCATAACGGCACGGCGACCAAAGTCGGCAACATTCACCTCGCTTGCGACATCGTCGCCCAGATCAAAGTCCTCGTCGATTTTGTGAGCGTCGTCGAGTTCGATCTGAGTAACGGGATCCTCGAGGTCCAGGTTCTCGACCACCTCGCGGATGTGGAGGATCTGAATGTCGCCATGATCCGGGTTGAAGATGATTTCAAAGGCTTCATCCGAACCATAGCGCTTGCGAATCATGGCACGGAACACATCCTCCACGATAAGCTGGAGCGTATCCCGGTCGATGTCCTTCTCGCGCGCAATCTCCGCAAACGAGGAAACCAGCGATGAGCTATGCATACGGCTGTTGATATTCTGTTTGCTGCTTCGCGTGAAGCAGCGTGTTTCAAATCTTTTAAACGATACTACCAGGGCAACTGGACCTTCGCTTCCACGACGTCGGCGTAGGGAATCCGAAGTACCCCTTCCAAGTCTGTAGACAATTCTATTTCGTTATCAGTCACGGACGACAAGGTACCGATAGCCGTCACGTTCGCGCCATCTTCATTTCGATACCGCACCTCGAGCGTCCTGCCGACATTCTTCCGATACTGACGCGGCAAAGACAGCGGCCGGTTCAGCCCTGGCGAGGAAACATTGAGGCTGTAGTGCCCCTGCATAACGTCCTCCGCATCCAGAAGGAAGCCGACCTCGCGGCTTACGCGCGCGAGTTCTTCCACATCCAGCTTTTCGTCACTATCAATGAACACATCAACTACCTGTGAGCCCTTTCGGCCACGAATATCCAGATCGACGAGGAACAAGGGAGTGCCTTGAATGACCTCCTCCACTATCCTGCGCACTCGGGTTTCCAAGCCCGTCAGTCCATCCAGTTCCACACCGCTCATAGGCCTGCTTCATCCAATCAAATCCGGTTCCATCCTACAAAAAACGCCCGTCTGCCGAGAGGACGGGCGCTTCCATACAAATCGTCTACGCCACGAAAAAAGGGGACTCAAAGCGCCCCCCTTCCCGTGACTTCAATATAACCCCCCGGACGCATCCACGCAACTTTGTCACGCTCAGCACAAACGCCCGTTACGTCGCAATGTTTCAGCGGTTTAGGTGTTGAAACTCCGGACGGACCGTACCCGTGAGCGGCGACTGGAAATGCCCGGCGTACTACACCAGCGTCATTCGGCGCTCGTGTTCGGCCGGCTCGGGGTAGTCCAGCAGGTAGTGCAATCCCCTGCTTTCGTGGCGCATCATGGCACTGTGGATGATGAGGTAGGCGACGACGATGAGATTGCGCAGTTCACCCACTTCTGTCGATACAGACGACCGCCGGTAAAAATCCTCCGTCTCTTCGTAGAGCAGATGTGTGCGGCGGAACGCCCGTTCCAGGCGAAGCATCGACCGGACGATCCCGACGTAGTTCCACATCACTCTTCGCAATTCATCACGGTTGTGGGAGACGAGCACCCATTCGTGCGGCTGTTCCGTACCGCTCGCATCCCAGCCCGGCACATCGGCACGCCACGTCTGGGAGCGGGCATACTCCACAGCCGGTTCAACGGCCCTGTGGCTAAAGACGAGCGCTTCGAGAAGCGAGTTGCTGGCGAGCCGATTGGCCCCATGCAGACCTGTGCAGGCTACCTCTCCACTGGCAAACAGACCCGCTACGGTCGTGCGTGCAAAGATATCGACGAGCACCCCCCCACACTGGTAATGTGCAGCCGGAACGACCGGAATCGGCTCCTGCGTCATGTCGATCCCGTAACGCAGGCACGTCTCGTAAATGTTGGGGAAGTGCTCGCGCACCTCGCCGGCCGGTTTGTGGGAGATGTCGAGCAGGACGTACTCCTCACCGCGCATCTTGAGCTGATCGTCAATCGCGCGGGCCACTACGTCGCGCGGAGCGAGCTCGGCGCGGGCGTCGTACTCCGGCATGAAGCGCTCTCCGGCCTGGTTTCGCAGCAAGGCTCCTTCTCCCCTGACGGCCTCGGAGATGAGGAAGGAGTCTGCTTCGGGGATGTAGAGCGACGTGGGGTGGAACTGGACAAATTCCATGTTCGCCACCCGTGCCTTGGCACGATAGGCCATCGCCAGGCCATCGCCCGTCGCCACGTCAGGATTCGTGGTGTGAAGGTAGACTTGCCCCGATCCCCCGCTCGCGAGCATGCACACTTTCGAGAGGAACGTGAGCACGCGCCCTCCCCGTTCGTCAAACACGTAGGCGCCGAAGCAATGGACGTCGGGGCGGAGCCTCGTGACGTGCTGCCCGAGGTGATGCTCGGTGATCAGCTCCAGGGCGAAGTGATACTCGAACACCTGAATGTTCGGATGCGTCCTGACCTGGTGCAATAGCGCCCGCTCCACCTCCCGTCCGGTGGTGTCGGCGGCGTGAACGATGCGGTGCGTCGAGTGGCCGCCCTCCCTGCCCAGGTGAAGCTGACCGTCTTTGCGGGTGAAATCGGCTCCTAGCGCCATCAACTCGCGCACCCGCTCCGGCCCTTCCTCGACAACGATTTCGACGACGTGCTGGTCACACAGCCCAGCCCCTGCGACGAGCGTGTCTTCGACGTGGCTGGCGTAAGAGTCGGAGCCGTCCATTACGGCCGCGATTCCACCCTGGGCATAGTTCGTATTGGACTCGACGGATTCTTTCTTCGTGATGACGGCTACCGTGCCGTACTCGGCTACTCGCCGGGCGAATGAAAGGCCCGCCACACCGCTGCCGATCACGAGGAAATCGAACCTGTGTACTTCACTCATCGAGCGGCGAGGGTGGGATTGGCGTTTTTGTGCGCGGTCGTATCAGGCAGGATTTGCCTGCTGCAAAAGATAAGCTTTTATAAACGGCTCTATGTCGCCGTCCATTACCGACTGCACGTCCGTCACTTTGGTCTCAGTGCGATGGTCATTCACCATGGTGTAAGGCTGGAAGACGTAAGATCGAATCTGGCTACCCCACTCGATCTTCTTCTTTTGTGCTTCCACCTCATTCCTGGCCGCTTCCTGGATTTCTCGTTCCATCTGGTAGATGCGGCTCTTGAGCATGGTCATGGCACGCTCACGGTTCTGAAGCTGGCTCCGTTCCTCCGTACATTCGGCGACGACACGCGCCTCTTCGCCATTGGAAAGGTGGCCGGTCCAGATCAAACGTACCCCGGTTTCGACCTTGTTGACGTTCTGCCCGCCTTTGCCGCCAGAGCGAAACGTCTGCAACTCCACTTCGTCCGGCTTTAATTCAATGTTGATGTTATCATCGATCTCAGGAAACACGAAGACACTCGTGAAGGACGTATGCCTGCGCCCACTGGAATCGAAGGGTGAGATACGTACGAGCCGGTGCACACCGTTTTCGGCCTTCAGGAAGCCGAAGGCCATGTGGCCTTCGAATCGGAGCGATGCGCTCTTGATGCCCGCCACATCACCCGGCTGGTATTCGAGCATGTTTACCTTGTAGCCCTGGCGCTCGCCCCAGCGGGTATACATGCGGAGCAGGATTTCGGCCCAGTCCTGGCTCTCGGTCCCCCCTGCCCCGGGGTGGATGGTCAGAATGGCGTTGCGTTCGTCGTCGGGTCCACTCAGCATGCTGCGCATTTCGAGCGCATCGAGCGCCTTCTCGAGCTGCTCCGCTTCGGTTCCGATCTCGCCGCTCAGATCGGCCGTTTCATCTTCATCGGCCAGTAGCTGGAGCGTTTCAAGATCATCTGCGTACCGCCTGACCTCGCGCCACGAACGCAGCCACGTTTCCTCCGAGGCGATCTGTCTCTCGACATCGCGGGCTGCGTCCGGATCATTCCAGAAGTCCGGGTCGAGCCGCTTCTGACTGAGATTTGCTACTGTCTGCTCGCGTCGAGCGACGTCAAAGATACCTCCCGAGCGTGTCCACACGCTCTAACAGGCTAGAGATATTCTCGTGTTGGATCATAACGAGTTCAGTTCAAAGAATAAGGGCGGGGTAAAACAGGAGGATTCAGGCAGCCGCTTCGGTTTTGCTCTGGCGCGCAAGCGCGGTTATGCTGGAGCCGATCAGACCGCCGAACATGCCCAGAAGGGCGCCAACGAGAAGCGTCACCCCTACGACGACGGGTCCGGGGAGGTTTCCGATGATGCCGCCAACGGCAGTAAGCATCCTGGAGACCTCATGGCCCGCAACAACGTAATTCCAGATGACGAGCAGCAGCCAGTCCAGCGCTACTACGGCTGCGCCGACCAGCCACCCTCGGCGGGGGATCCACATGCCCGCCAATACTCCGGCTAACACCGTCCAGGCCCAACCGAAGAATACGTGCAGGAGGATAGCCAGGGAAAGGGAGATTGCGGGCTTCATCGCCGAGTAGGGTTTATCACAGCAAGAGTAGCAAAGAAACCAAAAAGGAGCGTCCTCATCCGTGACGGATGAGGACGCTCCCAATGTAAGATGTGAGGGTTCCTGTGTCAGGGCTGAATGAGGAAAACTCTTGGATTCCCCTCTGTAAGAGCTACGCCGTGAAGTGTGGTCCCATCAAAATTCGAATAAGTGGATGACGATCCATTCAGAGCGTACTCCGTGACGGAAGTTCCGGGGGTTTGTACCGTCAAGTCCACCGTTGCACTGGAACTCACGTCGTATACGATCAGGATCTGGCTCCCATCCGGGCGTTTGAACAGATGCCCGTTGAAACCTCTGGAGCGCCCCGATTTCGTCAGTTCACCGTCGGCCGTAGTGATCGTTCCAACATTGAACAGATCGGTAAGCATGTCAACCGTATAGAAAGCGAGCTTCTTCGTACGATCGGCGTACGTCAGTCCAAGATGATAGTTGGTCGAATCGCCAATGGCACCGGACGATGGGTCAAGGTCTTTGATCTCATAGATGCCGAGATGCTCGATGTTCGGGTCTGCGAGGAAGGTCGCGAACGCCCGTACCCACCAGTTCGCCTGATCCTGCTCCGTCGTCCCGTTGTAGGGAGCAGCGAAGCCCGTCTCGTTGATCCAGATCGGCTTTCCGCCACAATCGTTCTGAACGGACGGAACATACCAATCGTGGTACTGAGCGTCCAGATAGCTCTCCACCGTCACATTGTTGCGGCTCCACGTTTCGGGGTAGGCATGGAACGGCGCAATATCGAATGCTCCGGCATTCTGGTAGGTCGTACACGTGCCATTGATCCACTCGTATTCGGGGAAGACGAACCCTCCGAGAATGACCTGTGCATCGGGATCATTGATATGAATCGCGTCCGATGCCGCCCTCAGCACGTCATTATACTGGGCCATGGAGCCTTCCCACCAGAACGTGTCGTTCTCCTCGTTATAGATTTCGTAGGAGAGTACGTTGCTATGCGAGCTCAGGTCTGCTGACAGGTTGGCAACGAAGTTCGTCCAGTCCTGCAGATTAGCTGGTGGATCGTTCCAGTATATCCCGTCCGAGCCCCCGATTGCCGCCCAGGGGGCCGTGTATCCCAGATAGGGCCGCAGGCTGATGTTGTACTGGGCTGCCAGATTCGCGAAGTCGTTGAGCCAGGTGAAGTCGTACGTACCCTGCGAAGGCTCATAGTCATCCCACCCAAAGCTACCCCGCCACGTGTTTACTTCGAGCTCGTTGAAGAGTTGGAAGTCCTGAGCGATCGAATTGAGGTCTTCTCCCTTGTCATAGTCTTCCAGAATGGAGAAAGAAATGGGCTTGGTCACGTTCGGGGGCGGACCGTCCCCGCCCGGCTTACCATTTGCTGAAATGCCGCCGTTGTGCCGGGTGCCGCTACCTTCCGGGCCGACGAGTGAACCGCGGTTTGCATCACATGCCGCGAGCAAACTGCACGTGAGGAGCAGTGGGAGCAGCACTTGTAAGCGCTTCCAAGACCGTAGACTGAATTGTGCCTCCATTGAATGCCTCCGTGTTTTGGTTGGGGAGTTGGGCGATCTCGCTTCAGCCTCGTGCACCAACTGAGGACGCCGATAGCAGCGTGTAGAGCGGCTGAAACGAGAAGCTTCTATTACGTAGTGCCGGTTCTAGCGCTACGCATGTTCGTTGGTGCCAGCGTTCATCAGAGCGGGAGGCAAGTTAACTGCGGTGTTTTGCGCAAACGTTTGCGCACTGTTGCGCAGGGATCGCTACAAGGGAAAACCATTGCGTATGACCCGGGAGTATGCGAAGCGCCATTTTCATGTATTGCAGCAGGGGTGGCGCAGTACTCAGACAGAAGGGGACCGTAGAGGTATTCCCTATCCCTTCAAAAAGAACTGCAAGCGAGCTCCTTAGCGCAATCGTTTGCGCTCGGTATTACATCAACGGTACGGATGTAACATGACCTAAGTAGGCATTTCAGGCAGTTTACGAGATGCTCGCCTGGTATTTGCGGGCAAACCTCGTCATGCGTTTGACCGCCTCCTCCACTTTGTCCAGGCCCGTAGCATAGGAGCAACGCACGTACCCGGCACCGCTGGGTCCGAAAGCATCACCGGGCACGCATGCCACGTGCTCTTCTTCCAGCAGCTTCTGCGCAAACTCCTCCGACGTAAGGCCGGTAGACCGGATATCCGGGAAGCAGTAGAAGGCGCCCTCTGGCTCGAAGGTGGGGAGACCTGCCGCGCGGAGCCCGTCAACAATTACGCGCCTGCGCTGATCGTACGCCTCTCGCATCGCTTCGACATCCCCCTGGCAGTCTCGTATTGCCGTCACCGCACCGATCTGGGCCATGGTCGGGGCGCTCATCACGACGTACTGATGGGCCTTGTACATGGCCTGATAAATCTCGTTGGGGGCACAGGCATACCCGATGCGCCAACCGGTCATGGCGTATCCCTTCGAGAAGCCGCCCAACAGTACGGTTCGATCCCGCAGCGCATCAATGGACGGAATGCAGACGTGTCCTCTCTCAAATGCATCGCCGTACACTAGCCGGTCGTAGATCTCGTCGGAAATGACGAGCAGATCGTGCTTGACGACCACTTCCGCGATCTCCTCAAGCGTCTCCCGCCGAAGCACGGCACCCGTCGGGTTATTCGGGTACCCGAGGAAGAGCACCTTCGACCGTGGCGAGACACGAGCCTCGATGTCTGCTGCCGTGACCTGAAAGTCGTGTTCGACCGAGGTGGGAACGTAGGTGACCGTGGCCCCTGCAAATTGGGCCGAGGGGCCATATGAGACGAAACAGGGCTCCGGGATCAGAATCTCATCGCCCGGATCGAGCAGCGCGAGCATGGTGATGAGCATGGCCTCGCTGACCCCGACCGTGATGATGATCTCCCGCCCGGGATCGTAGGTAACGCCGTAGAGACGCTCCAGCTCGTCAGAAACGGCTTCACGCAATTCGAGGAGGCCGGCATTGGCCGTGTAACCGGTCTTTCCTTGGTGGAGCGCATTCACCGCTGTGTCTATGACCGGCCGAGGCGACACGAAATCGGGTTCGCCTATGCCCAGTGAGATCACATCCTGCATCGTCGCCGCGATTTCAAAAAAGCGGCGGATCCCACTCGGAGGGATCGAACGCATTCGCCTGGATACGCGGTTCTCGAGGTCAAGCGAAGGCGTTGTGAGTGTCGAAGCCATGTCGAAACCATCCTGTTTGATCAAGGAAGATACGGCTGCGAGGGTGCTTGCGCGATGCCAGAGCCGAATCGTCGCTATCTTTCGGCTGGGAACCCCTCGGTTTCCCTCTGTTTCATCTACTCGTACGCGCCTCTGGTCGTTTTTCTTGCGACCAGGTTAGACCTTCTGGTTACAACTACCACGCTGTATGCCACAGAAATTCAAGAATTATGTCGGCGGGCAATGGATCGAGCCTGCGTCCGGACACTACTTCGAGAACGTCAATCCTGCGAAGAAATCCGACGTGATCGGGGACTTCCCGGAATCGTCTGCGGCCGACGTCGATGCGGCGGCGAAGGCAGCCCGGGCGGCCTTTCACTCTTGGAGCCGGACGCCCGCCCCACAACGGGGCGAGATCCTGCGGAAAGTCGGCGATCTGCTGGTAGAGCGAAAGAACGACCTGGCCTTCGAAATGACCCGTGAGATGGGAAAGCCGTTCACGGAGACGCGCGGAGACGTGCAGGAAGCCATCGACACGGCGTACTATGCGGCATCGGAAACGCGCCGCCTGTTCGGTCGGACGGTGCCGAGCGAACTGCCGAACAAGTTCAACATGACCATCCGGCGGCCCGTGGGCGTATGCGGCATTATCACCGCGTGGAACTTCCCGATCGCCGTCCCAACGTGGAAGCTGTTTCCGGCCCTGGCCTCGGGCAACTGTGTCATTTTCAAGCCGAGCGAAGATGCCCCTCACCTCGGGATGCTGCTCGTGCAGGTTCTCGTCGACGCGGGCATTCCGACAGGAGTCGTAAACCTCGTCCAGGGACGCAGTGAGGCCGGCGCGGCACTCGTCTCCCACCCGGAGGTGGACGCCATCGGCTTCACCGGCTCGTCGGAGACCGGCGCCAGGATCGGCGAGGTATGCGGGAGGATGCACAAACGGGTTTCCATGGAGATGGGAGGCAAGAACCCGATGATCGTCCTGCAAGACGCCCAGCTCGACCTCGCCATCGAGGGCGTTCTGTGGGGGGCTTTCGGCACCACAGGCCAGCGGTGCACGGCCACCAGCCGCCTCATCGTGCACGAGAAGGTCCACGACAAGCTGGTGCATCGCCTCTGCGAACGGGCCGGCAAACTTCGCCTGGGCTACGGCAATGATGCAGGCGTCGACGTCGGTCCGCTCATCAACTCTGATGCGCTGGGCAAAGTGGAACGCTACGTGGAGATCGGCAAGCAGGAAGGAGCGCAGGTCGTACTGGGCGGACGTCGCGCAACAGGTGACGGCCTGGACGAGGGTTTTTTCTATAAGCCCACCGTCTTTACGGGCGTCACACCCGATATGCGCATTGCTCGGGAAGAAATCTTCGGGCCTGTGTTGTCCGTGTTGGAGGCCGGCAGCTATGAAGAGGCCGTGGCGATAGCAAACGACACGAAGTACGGCCTTTCCTCCAGCATCTACACGCAAGACGTGTCGCTGGCTTTCCGTGCGATGCACGACATCGAAGCCGGGATCACATACATCAACGGCCCGACAATCGGCGCCGAGGCCCACATGCCCTTCGGCGGTGTGAAAGAGACAGGAAACGGCCACCGTGAAGGGGGCTGGGAAGTCTTTGACTTCTACACGGAAACCAAGACGGTATACGTAGATTACTCCGGCCACCTACAGAAGGCTCAGATCGATAACGTGGACTGATGTTTCGACTTCTTATCCGGCATTCGGCTCTGGTTCGGGGGTAGCTTGCCGGGTCAGCTCCAGAATGGAGATTTCGGGCCTGCACAGGAATCGGACTGGGAGGTGGATCGTCCCCACGCCGCGCGATATGTATACCTGCGTCCACGGGCGCCGCACCAGCCCCTCGTCATAGATCCCGTCATGGGTCGAAGGGTTGAGCAGGGCGCCAAAGAGCGGCAGGCGAACCTGTCCGGCATGTGTGTGTCCGCTCAACGTGAGATTTACGTGGACGGGCAGCTTCCTGATTTCCTCGGCGTGGTCCGGATTATGCGCCAGCAACAGGACGAAGTCACAGCGATCCAGCCAATTCAGCCATCTGTAATTCGGGCTTCCTGTTACCAGGTCATCGACGCCCGCCACCCCTAATCTGACCCCGGCAATCTCGTGCACGAGGGATTTGTTTGTGAGGTCCACCACGTTTCGGTAGTCTTTCAGCGCCTGCTTCCAGGCCCGGATTCCCCAGGCATGATCGTGATTGCCTGGAACAGCGAACACGCCCAGCGGCGCCCGGAGTTGCGAAAGAGCACCAACGGCCTGCTCCGGGGAGACGACGCTCTCGTCGCATACGAAGTCGCCTGTCAGGCCGATCACGTCGGGCTTTTCCCGCATGGCCAGGCGGCACGCCCTTCGCAGTAAGGAAAGCGGTGTTCCTTTCCCGGCGTGCAGATCCGACAGCAACGCGATGCGTAGCCCCTGCAGTTGCGCAGGCAGGCCATAGATTTGGATGCGCGTCCTCCTGACCTCCAGCCAGCGGGGCTCCACATAAAAAGCATACCCTGCCAGAAGAGCCGCACCGGCGCCCGAGAGCAGCGCCGTACGGAAAGCGCGTTGCGTTTTCGCATCCATCGTTTGTATGCCGGACTGACGTGAAGCCGGCGCCCTGCCGATTGTACGCGCCACGACACCGTTGGGCCACACCCACGGGCGGCACTCGGTGTAACGATCCCATAAAATGCGAGGGGCCGCCCATACGGGCAGCCCCTCCATTTCCTCGGTCAAGTGTGAACCAGACGTCAGGCGCGGTCCGCCACGTCATCCGCATCGTCCTGGGACTCGGCTTTGACGGTGGCACTGGCCTTGCCCATCTCGGTATCCGCCGATGCTTCCTCTTCATCCGTTTCCTCAGCCACGACGTCAGAGGTGGTCACCTTGCGCTTCGAACCCTTCTTCGGGCGTGTGAAGCTCTCGACCTCGGGGACGGACTCTTCCTCTTCCAACGACGCGATGGGCTTGTCGCCGGTACCCTCACTCGGCGTTACGTCCTCCGTGAGGAGTTCGGCGGCCGCCGCGGCGCCTTCCTTGTCCGTCTCGCCAGCATCCTTGAAGGCAGCCTGCGACATCTCGGCAGGCGTGACATCCCCGGCCTCCTCCTTGCGTTGTTGCTGCTCGACAGGCGGCTCGGTGGCGCTTCGGTCGGCTTCCGTGCCTTCCCATGCCTCCTCCCCCGCTTTACGGTTGTCGCTTCCGGGGGCACCCGTAAGGTCGAGGTTGGCCTGCGGCGTAACGACGAGCTCCTCGCCCTCCTTGGGACTCGGCTGCGCCTCAGTTGCGACTTCCGAGGCACGCATCTGGTCGCGCAGCGCCGAGAGGCCACTCAGTTCGCCGAGTGTGGTCGGGCCAGTTGCGGCGGGCTGCCGTTCCGTGAAGTCCTGAACATCTCGACGTTCGCGGTCGCGCTCGACGCGCCGCTCCTTCTCCTCCTGCTCCCGGACGGCCCGCTCTTCGGCACGCTGCTTCGCCGTTTCGCTGCCAATGATCTCTTTGTTATTGGCGTCGAAGCGAATGATGCGAATGTTAAGGGAATCGCCAGCGTGGTAATTCTCCGGGGCATTCTTCATCTCGCCTGCCGGAACGAAGGCTTCCACGTCGAGCGGAAGGTCGACGACGATGCCTTTTTCCTCGACGCTGGCGATTTTGCCTTCCGTATCGATGCCTTCGGCATACACCTTGGCGAACTGGTTCCAAGGATTGGTCTCGACCTGCTTGTGGCCGAGTGAGATGCGGCGCTCCTTCTCATCGATGTTGAGGACCACTACATCGAGCTCCTGTCCCTTCTTGACGATCTCGCTGGGATGTTTGACGCGCTTCGTCCAGGAGAGATCGCTGATGTGGACCAGGCCATCGATACCCGGCTCTATCTCTACGAACACGCCGAAGTTGGTGATGTTGCGCACACGTCCCCGAAGCACTGTGCCGGCGGGGTAACGAGCGGCAATACCCTCCCAGGGATCCGGCTGGAGCTGCTTCATGCCGAGGGAGATCTTCTTACCCTCGTGATCGATGTTGAGGATCTTGACCGGCACGACCTGTCCCAGCGCAACCATCTGGCTCGGATGGCGGATGTGCTCGGTCCAGCTCATCTCCGAGATGTGGACGAGGCCTTCGATACCCTTTTCAAGTTCGACGAAGGCACCGTAGTCGGTGATGCTTACCACCTTGCCTTCTACGGTTTCGCCCTCGTGGTACTTCTCACCGATGTTGTCCCACGGATGCGGCTGAAGCTGCTTTAGCCCGAGCGAAATACGCTGGCGCTCCTTGTCGTAGTCGAGTACCACGACGTTGAGTTTCTCATCCAGCGAGACCAGTTCGGACGGATGCGATACACGGCCCCAGGAGAGGTCCGTGATGTGCAACAGACCGTCGACACCACCCAGATCGATGAAGACACCGAAATCCGTGATATTCTTGACGGTGCCTTCGAGCACCTGACCCGGCTCCATCGTGGAGAGGATCTTCTTGCGCTGGGATTCGAGTTCCTTCTCGATAAGCGCCTTATGGGAAACGACGATGTTCTCGTTTGCCGGATTGAGCTTCACGATTTTGAACTCCATCCGCTTCTCGAGATAGGCGTCAAAATCACGCACCGGGCGCACGTCGATCTGAGAACCGGGCAGGAACGCCTCCACGCCGTCGAACAACTCGACGATCATGCCGCCTTTGATGCGGCGAACGATGGTACCATCGAGGACTTCTTCATTCTTGTAGGCGTCCTCGATGCGTTGCCAGCGGCGGACCGTGTCTGCCTTCGTCTTCGAGAGCACGAGTTGTCCCTGGTAGTCTTCGATGCGCTCCAGGAACACCTCTACTTCTTCGCCGGGCTCTAGCTCACGGTTAAATTCGTTGCGTGGGACGATACCATCGCTCTTGAAGCCGATGTCGATGACGATATCCTTATCGCCGATGCTAACCACCCGCCCGCGCACAATTTCGTTCTCCGAGACGTTAGTCAACGTCTGCTCTATCAAGCTGCGGAGCTGGTCATAGGTGGCGCGATGTTCCTCGTCGTCACCTTTTTCAAGATCCTCGAGCTTGACCACACGGCCTACAATTTCGCCCGTGAATCCAAGTGAGTCACCGGTGTGCTGCAAACCCTCTGCGCCGACCGACGTCAGCTCCTTCGCCTCATCGTGCTCGCCCGTGTGCAGGGTTTCTGCGACACGCTCAATGGCATCGGCGGCCACGTTTTCGACAGCCTCAGCGACAATCCGGACGACATTGCCAGCTTTGTCGACCGCACTCTTCAGCGCATGAGACGCCGTATCCTCGACTTCAGGCGAGGCGGCTTCCTCGATGCCGTCAGCCTCTACACTTGCGCCGTCCTGAGCTTCTACAGTTGCGCCGTCCTGAGCTTCTGCGCTCACGTCGTCCTGCATCTCGGGCGCCTGTACCACGTCCTGCGGTTCTTCTTCGACGTTTTCCTTTTCGTTTACCTGGTTGGTGTTCTGCTGCTCTTCAGCCATAGATTTCTCCGGGCCCACCCTGTCGTTCACAGGAGACATCTTCCCCTGTTTCTGGATGGGACCCTGGTATTTGGGGATCCTCGCCAGCCGCTTCCCCCGGCCGGACGGCGAAGACATGGTTTAGGTTTGACAAATGAATCAAGAGGGAATCTCTACCTGTACGCGAAGCAATACGGAAGACAATCAGTCTGTCCCTGCTCCGGGTGACGGGTATGAACTGGGTTTTACAGTAGTCTCTGAGGCGCGTTCCCAGACCCGTTCGACAATAAAGTCTTCTTGTTCCTTCATGCTTGCGCGGGTCGTATCCAGCAGGTACGCATCTTCGGCCTTGCGCAGCGGGGCTACGGCTCGCTCCGTATCCTGCCGATCCCTCTGCTGGATCTCCAGAAGCACGGTTTCCAATTTCATGTGCCGTCCAATGAGGGAAAGCTCGGCCTGCCGGCGTTGCGCCCGCACCATTGGATCCGCAATCATGAATATTTTCACCTGAGCGTCCGGGAAAACCACCGTACCGATATCACGCCCGTCCAGCACGACGCCGGTTCCCTGCTGCAGAAAGGAGTTGGCTATCTCACGCTGGAGTTGGACGAGTCCTTCCCGAACCGGGGCAAGCTTGCTCACTCTGCTCGCTACGGACCCGACTTCCGGTGCCCGAATTTCACGCGTAACGTCCACACCGTCGAGCAACACCCGCATTTCGCCCTCTACGAAGGCTACTGCAATACGGCTCTCCCGCACAATCGAGCCTGCCCGTTCCGAATCTACCGCTTCTCCGCTTCGCATCAGGCGCAACGCACCGGCGCGGTACATCGCACCGGTATCCAGATACACGTACCCGAGCCGCTCCGCCACACGCCGGGCGGTCGTACTCTTACCCGAACCCGCAGGACCATCGATTGCGACGATCAGGGGCGGCGCGTGGTCGCGGTTTTCGTCAGTGGAGCGCACAGCAAGGCAATTTAGCTAATTTGAGATACCCAGGCAAGCTACTGCCAAGAGGTAACGCTCCACGTCGTTTGCATGCGGCACAGCCAGAACCCACGGAGCGGTTTGCTGCCTCCCCTCATATCGGCCTGTGCAACCACACGTTACCCGCCGACGCTTCGGGCCACAATCGTGATCGGCCGCGGGTACCGGATCGGTCCCAGCGGCGTCTGCACGGTCGGAGTTGCTTCTACGCTGATGTCCTTGGGTTCTCCTCCATGCCCGCTCACCGCCAGTGCAAGCTCGACGAGATCTGAGAGATTTTGGCCAAAGAAATCCACGAGATCGAGCCGGATCGGGATTGGTACGTCCGTGCGTTGACCCGGTGGCAGGAGGAGTGACTGGTCAAACGTTCCGCTGATGGTCTCGTGGTCTTGCACGAAGAGGGTCCAGTCCATCTGTACCAGGCGGGCCTGCACGTTGTTGTCCGGGGGGTTCTCAGCGCCTAAATGAAGCGTGAACGACAGAGGAAGGCTTCCCTGCGCCAGTGCGGCACCGAGCCGGGCCAGATCCAGTGCGCTCAAGTCGCCGTAGCTCTGGACGCGATCGATGGGTACGTTCGCCAGTGTCGCATTCGACACGTGATCTATATCGAAGTGAACATTTTGCAACTGGGCAATCTGCCGGATTGTCTGGCAACTGGCAAGGAGCAGACAGGCCACTACAAGACTGAGAAAGAGACCCGTTCTTTTCATGTGCCGTGCGTGCTACGTTCAAGATTGATTTCTACTGGGAACGCGGGCATATATTCCCTCCAAGCAATGTCTATGCCCGCCACCTGATGCGAAAGCTCAAACACGAGGAAATCCCCCGCCCTGATCCGCTCCGGGTCCAAACGTTACCGAAGCATCCCATACGGGCTGTACTGGACAATGTCCGTTCACTGCACAATGTCGGGTCGATGTTCCGCACGTCCGATGCAGCGGCAGTCGAACACCTCTATCTGACGGGTATCACGGGTACGCCCGATAATCCGGCGCTTCGCAAAACAGCCCTCGGTGCGCAGAATACCGTCGCCTGGTCGCACGAGGCTGATGCGCGGAGTGTGGTACGATCCCTTCACGCGCAGGGTCATACGATAGCCGTTCTGGAGATCACCGACACGCCGACCGACATCGATTCGCTCCAGGCCAGGCACTTCCCCTTATGCCTGGTTGTGGGTAACGAGATCAGCGGGGTGAATGACGAGGTGCTGGATCTGGCGGATATGGCCTTCGAGATTCCGCAATTCGGCGCCAAGCAATCGCTGAACGTCTCCGTTGCGTATGGTATTGCCCTCTATGACATACTTCGTGTGTACCATCGCCTGTTCGGGCCGCCAGTTGATTAGCCCACCTCCGCGCTACAAGACGCCGCCGGGTATTTATCCGAGAACCTGAATCGCACGCCTGATTCGGCGGAGGCACGTCTCCTTTCCGAGTACCTCCATCATCTCAAACAGGCCGGGGCCGACCGTGACGCCACTCAGGGCGAGCCGTACCGGATGAATGATCTTGCCCCCGCCCACTCCCTTCTCCTCCGACAACGAGCGGAGTGCCTCTTCGGCCCTAGGGGCATCGAAAGGCTCCAGTTCGGCCAGACGATCCGCATAGGCAGATAGAAGATCGTCCGAGTTTTCTTTCCAGCGCTTTTTTACGCCTTCGGGGTCATAGGTCTCGGGATCCTCAAAGAAATACGATCCGGACTTGGCCAGATCTCCTACAAGCACGAGCCGCTCCTGCATGAGTGCCGCCACCCGCACAAGGTAGTCCTCATCCGGATGAAAACCATTTGCGTGGAGAAAGGGGCGAGCACGGTCCGCCAGTTCTTGCGGGGATAATCGGCGTATGAACTGCTGGTTGTACCAGCGCAGCTTGTCCAGATTGAACTGAACGCCACTGGAACCCACGCGCTCTATAGAAAATGCTGGCACAAGCTCCTCCAGCGTAAACACTTCCTGCTCGGTACCCGGATTCCAGCCCAGAAAGGCCAGGAAGTTGAGCAGTGCCTGCGGCTCGTAGCCCGCTTTATGGTACTGCTTAACCGAGATGGGAATCCCGAGTTCGTCCGCATTGCGCTTGGAAAGCTTTCCGCCGTGCGGGCTCATGATGAGTGGAAGGTGCGCTACGCTCGGGGGCTGCCAACCGAAGAACTGATACAGCAAGAAATGCTTCGGCGTAGACGGCAGCCACTCCTCTCCTCGAATCACGTGCGTGATCTCCATAAGGTGGTCGTCTACGACGCTGGCCAGATGATAAGTCGGCATTCCGTCAGACTTGATGAGCACCTGATCGTCAAGGTCGGACGTATCGAAGGACACCCAGCCACGGATGAGGTCATGGATACGCATGGTCTCGCCAGGGGGCACCTTCATGCGGATCACGTGCGGCTCCCCCGCCTCGATGCGCCTCCGGACATCTTCCTCCGGTAGTGTGATCGCATTCTTCATGCCGGTCCGCGTGACGGCGTCGTACTTCGGCGCAGCATTCCCGCTCTGCCGAAGCCGCTGCCGCATCGCTTCGATCTCCTCTTCCGTATCGAACGCATAATAAACGAGACCTGCATCCAAGAGGCGCTGGGCGTAGTTCCGGTACAGCGCTTGCCGTTCGCTCTGGCGGTACGGTGCGTGGGGCCCCCCTACACCCGGCCCCTCGTCGTAGTGCAATCCGGCCCAGTGGAGGGAGCCGATGATATCCCCTTCCGCTTCAGCAACGAACCGGGTCTGATCTGTGTCCTCGATGCGGAGGATGAACGTGCCGCCGTGCTGCTTCGCGAAGAGGTAGTTGTACAGTGCCGTGCGAAGGCCGCCAATGTGTAAGAGGCCCGTGGGGCTGGGTGCAAAACGGACGCGGACGGGATGTTCAGACATCGTTCCAAGAAAGATAATGTCGGGTATACCAAGACAGTTGCAGGTTCGAGCTGAAGACGGTGTTATCGCTCCAACAATCAGGCGTTTCTCGTCCGGGAAAGATAGATCGGTACAGGCGAACCCGATGCACCCTTTCCATGAAAAGAGCGAGGCGAGTATGCGCCATTGGTCGATGCTGACGTGCACGGGCAGAAGGATGGATGCCATGCATAAGCTTTTATACCGAGTTCAAATGCGATCCAGATCCAAAAAGGCTACATTGTAAAAAACTATGGAACTCGACTCGGTTGCGGGCGTGAATCGGCAGCGGCCCCGGCCCGAGGCTTACCCATCGGCCGCGGCCATGCCGAAACACCTCCGCGCGTGCATGCAATTCTTGCGAGCCACGCAGTCAATCTCTCCCTTCCTCCTTAATCACACGGTCAGATGTCCAGACATTTCAGTACCGCAGCCGCGCTCGCGCTCGTAGCCGCTCTTCTGGTCGGATGCGGTAATTCCAGACAGGTATCGGACCCGCAGCATATCAAGCAGCCAGATGTACAGGCCAGTAATCCTGCCGTCGTTGCCGTCATCGACGGCCAGCCCATTACACTGGAAGAGTTTGAGCGGGAATACGTGAAGTCGGCCGGTGGGCGCGAATCGGCTGCGAGTGACTCGTTGGAGGCGTATCAGGACTTTCTGGACCGCTACGTAAACTTCAAGGTGAAAGTCGCCGAAGCCCGGGCGGCAGGCATGATGCAGGATTCCAGCATCCAGGCAGAGCTGGCCTCGTATCGGGAGCGGATGGCGCGGCCCTACATGCTGGACAAGGAGATCCTCGACCCCATCATGCGCGATCTCTTCGACAGAATGCAGACGGTCGTGTCGACGAGCCACATCCTCGTGAAAGTTGCCCCGGATGCATCTCCGCAGGACACGCTTGCAGCCTACAACAAGGCGCTCGCCCTGCTGGATTCCCTGAAGAACGGGGGCGACTTCGGCGATCTCGCCTTCAAGTATTCGGACGATCCCTCTGCCCACACACCGCAAGGCCCCGGTTCTCACGGCAAACTCGGACCGGTACCGCCGGGCATGCTCGTGGAAGAGTACGAAAGCATGGCGTACGCGACCCCGGTGGGACAGATCTCCCCCATTTTCCGGAGCCAGTTCGGGTACCACATTCTGCGTGTCGAGGGTAAAGAGCCTGCGATACCGGACGTGCGGGTGGCGCAGATCAACATCGTGCCGCCGGGCAGGACCCCGGCCGACAGCGCACGCGTCCGAAATTTGCTCGATTCGCTCAGGGCGAGGATTGAAGCCGGTGAGCGCTTCGACGACCTGGCGCGGAAATATTCCGAGCATCAGGTTAGCGGCGGAAGCGCTGATGACGACATGGGCTTCTGGATCAAC
Organism: Rhodothermales bacterium; assembly: GCA_035699265.1. Taxonomy (GTDB): domain Bacteria; phylum Bacteroidota; class Rhodothermia; order Rhodothermales; family DASSAV01; genus DASSAV01. The sequence continues at coordinate 6,944 of DASSAV010000079.1, read as the reverse complement.
TATTACCAGCCGCGCGGAGCTCCAAAAGCTTTCCTGGAGGCCGCCTTCGCCCTCAAGCAGGCAGGCGACGTATCCGACGTGGTCGTTACTCCTTACGGCATGCACCTCATCCAGCTTAAAGCCAGAAGGGATCTGCATAACTATGAGGCGATGAAGGCCCAACTACGCCAGAAGGCCCAACGGATGCCGCGCACGAGGAATGCCCAGGCAGCCTTCCTGGACAAGATTCAGGCCCAGTATCATCTCGCTGTCGATACCGCATCGGTCCTCACGGCCCTCTCCAACATTGCACCTGATTCGCTCCCGAACGTGCTGAGAGGCCAGCGGCTTCCGGCCGCGGATTTGCAGAAGGCGATCGTACATCTGGGGGATTCCACCTTCACGCTTCGTGATCTTGCATCCTTTGCGAAGATCAGAGGGGTGCAGAAGGGCAAGTCCACCCGTGATGAGGCACTGGACCTCTTGAATCGCTTCGTTGTTGACGCCACAGTGAACTATGCCAGCGCAACGCTGGAAGAGAGGTCCCCCGAGTTTCACAAGACCATGGACGACTTTCGGGACGGCCTCCTCCTTTTCAAGATCATGGAGGATTCGGTCTGGTCAGCAGCCAACGCGGACTCTCTGGGCCGGCGTGCCTATTTTCTTGCCCACAAGGACAAGTACCACTATCCCGACCGCACCAAACTCGTCACCTTCAACAGCACCAAACAGGACCTCCTGGAGAAGGCGGGGCAACTGCTGGACGGCGGATACACGGGAACGGAAATTCAGGCTTCCATTGCTGACAGCACCAATGATCTTCTCATTGACACCACCTATGCAGCCGGTGTAACCCATTCGATACTCGACAAAGCGCTATTGATTCCCCAAGGAAGCCACACCTCCGTGCTTGCGTCAAACAATCAGTACCAGATGATTCTGAACGCAGGCATGGATCGTGCGCGCCCGATGACCTTCGAGGAGGCTCGCGGCCAAGTTGTGGTCGATTATCAACAGGTGCTTGATAGCAGTCTCGTGCAACGCCTTCGGCGCAAGCACTCGGTTCGGGTGTACCCACAGCACCTTACCGCCGCTTTCTCCGGAGGCCAATTGACGCAGACAGCCTCGGCGGCGAAATAATCGCAGTCATCTCCGCGTTATCTGTCAGCGGACTGCGTTCGCCCATACCCGTGCAGCCCCTCCCTTTCAAGATCCAGTCGTAATGGTTCTGAGCCGATTCCCAGGCCGCGTGTTCCTGCTCACTCTCCTGCTCACCGTCGTAATCACCGGCGGCTGCAAGCACGAGCGAGAGGTGCCGGACTACGTTGCTCGCGTCGGCGACGAATACCTTACACGTGAGGACATGAACGCGGTGCTTGCCGCGCTCCCGCCCGGAACGGACACGACGGAAGCACAGCACCAATTCGTCGAGCAATGGGTCGCAAATGCACTACTCTACAGGGAGGCGAGGCGGCGGGGACTACAGGACGATGCGGACGTGCAACGTATGCTTGCGGAAAACGACCGCTCCGTGATGGTAAATGCGTTGCTGTCGAGGATGTACAAGGAGGAGCCGAGCAGCCCCAGTCCTTCCGAGGTGGCGGCATACTTCGGACAGTACAAGGAGCAGTTGCGCCTTCGCGAACCGTTCGTCCGAGTGCGGTACTTATCAAACGGAAACGCCGACTCCGCCCAGGCCGCCCGCCGCGCGTTACTGGATATGCCAAAAGCATCGGCGGATTCGGCATGGCAGGTCATCGCTCGACGATTTGCCACAGATGTGGATGGTTCGCTGGACCTGTCGCGAAACTTCTACCCGGAATCGCGTTTGTTCACGGACGCCCCTGAAGTGCACGACGCCGTAACGGCCCTCAGAGACGGTCAGGTAAGCGATGTCATCAAGCGGGACAGTGCTCGGTTCGACGTCGTGCAGGTCGTAGAGCGCGTCCCCGCAGGAAGTATTCCTCAGATCGCATGGATCCAGGATGAGTTGGCCCAGCGTGTCGCCATTCACGACCGGAAACAGATGTATGCCCGTGAGGTTCAACGTCTTCGAAATGAAGCGCTTGCACGGGAAGAACTAGACTTACCGGAATAGCTCCCCTCGTTTCCCATCCCGTGCCAGTCTCGTACAAAGCCTCCGCTTCAACTGGCCTACTGTTCTTTCGACACGCCACACACTGATTTCCCTATATATGCGGCCCTACAAGCTCCACACGGCTCTCATTGCCATCCTCCTCGGCATTCTCGGATCCCTGGCCGTGCCGCATGCGACGCTCGCGCAGTCCAGCAACAGTGTGGTAGACGAAATCGTCGCCGTGGTCGGCGACAAGATCATCCTGCGCTCGGAAGTGGACGGGTTTGTGCTGGGCATCATGCAGCAGCAGAAGATGCCCTACACGAAGCAGTTGTGGATGGAGGCGCTCAACCAACTGGTCAACCAGAAGGTGCTCGCTGTTGAGGCCGGACGCGACACGACCCTCATCGTAACTGACGACCAGGTCGAGCAAGCGCTTCAACAGCGAATCGACCAGTTGTCCGCTCAGGTTGGAGGCGAACCAAAACTCGAAGAGATCTACGGGAAGAGCGTTGCTCAGATCAAGGATGAACTCCGTCCTGACTTCCGGGATCGTATTCTCGCCGAGCAATTCCAGTCGAACAAGCTTCGGGACATCAAGGTTACGCCTTCGGAAGTGCGGCAGTGGTTCGAACGACTACCGTCCGACTCCCTCCCCACCCTGCCGGATCTGGTCCGAATCGCCCACATCGTGCGCTATCCCGAGATCACCGAGAAGGCCCGCCGTGAGGCGATGCAGATCATCACGGCCATTCGGGATTCCATCGTATCCGGAAATGCGACGATAGAAGAGTACGCCCGCAGGTATTCGGATGACCCCGGCTCGGCAGCAAATGGCGGGCGCTACCAGTCCAGCCGCCTGTCAGATCTCGCGCCTGAATTTGCCGCCGTTGCGGCCCGCATCCCGGTGGGGGAAGTATCGCAGCCCTTCGAGACCTCGTTCGGTCTGCATATCCTGCGCGTGAACGACCGCAGGGGCGACGTGGTCGACTTCAATCACATCCTCATAGCTTTCAACGAAAGCGATACCGACCCCACGGAGGCGATACACGACTTAGAGCTCTACCGCGACTCCATCGTGACGCAGCACGTGCCGTTTGAATTGATAGCGCGGCGGCATTCAGAGGAGCAGATGAGCGCTATTCGAGGCGGCCGGGTCGTCGATCCTGTGTCGCTCAGTCGGGATCTCCCGCTGGAAGCGCTCGGGCCGACATGGAAGCGCACTATTGACGAGCTGGAGGAAGGTGAGATCAGCCAGCCCGAACCGGTCCAGTTGCTGGATGGGAAGCAGGCGTATCACATCCTGCTCCTTCAGCAGCGCATTCCCTCACACCGTGTAAACCTCGTCACGGACTACGAGCGGATCCAACAAATCGCGTTGCAGGACAAGCAGCAGCGCGTCCTGAACAAATGGATTGGCGATCTACGAAAGGACGTCTACGTCGACATCCGCGGTAAGGCAGAAGATCTCGCTGCATCGATGGGTTGATGGGACAGGGGTGCGTATCTTCAAAAGACCGGACCGGTTGCAACAATCTCTTCCCATGACCTCTACCAGCATGCCCGACGCCCACCACGGAGTGCATGGCGCTGACCCTGAGACATTAGACTCCCTTCGCGATGCCTATCAGCGCCTGCGCTCCGAAGTCGGCAAGGTAATCGTCGGGCAGGAAGAGGTCGTAACGCTGGTATTCGTGAGCCTGGTGTCGCGCGGGCACGTACTGCTCGTGGGGGTACCGGGCCTTGCGAAAACGCTCCTTATCCGCACGCTCGCGCAGTGCCTGGACCTTCGGTTCAACCGCATCCAGTTCACGCCCGACCTCATGCCCAGCGACATCACGGGCACCGAGATCATTGAGGAGGACCTGCAGACCGGCCGCCGGTCGTTTCGATTTGTGCGCGGGCCGATCTTCGCCAACATCATTCTCGCCGACGAAATCAACCGGACACCTCCTAAAACGCAGGCTGCGCTTCTGGAAGCCATGCAGGAGCACCACGTGACCGCTGCCGGCGAAACGTACGTACTGGAGCAACCCTTCTTCGTTCTGGCCACACAAAACCCGATCGAGCAGGAAGGAACCTACCCCCTGCCCGAAGCGCAGCTCGACCGCTTCATGCTCAACCTCTGGCTGGACTATCCGACGTTCGACCAGGAAGTCACCGTCGTGCGAAATACGACGAGCGCGAGGATCTCCGAAGTCCAGCAAGCCATGACTGCTGCGGAATTGCTAAGCTTTCAGAACTTCGTGCGGCACCTGCCGGTGGCGGATAACGTGATCGAGTACGCGGTTACGCTCGTCAGCAAGACAAGACCCAGCCGAGACGGCGCACCGGACTACATCAACAACTACCTGAGTTATGGCGCCGGGCCCCGCGCTTCGCAGTATCTCATCCTGGGCGCCAAGGCGCTGGCAGCCCTCGATGGGCGGCTTACGCCGCTGGTCCAGGACGTACGCCGCATGGCCGTCCCCGTCCTGCGGCACCGCATTGTCACCAACTTCAATGCAGACGCCGATGGCGTCACACCCGTCGACGTGGTAAACCACCTGCTCGGCGACGTGGGCGCCCCCGCACGTAAGATGACGGCATGACCAGCCGGTGGACTCTTTCCGGAATCGCTCTCGCGGTCTTGTTTTCGGGTCTCGTCTTAAGTGCCTGCTCTCCCCTACCCTCAACAGGTTCACGTTCCACGACTGAAGCCCAGCGACCGGGCGCTCCGTCTGGTCTGTCGCAGTCCGAGGCGGACCAGTTACCGGCGGCCATTCACGCCGAGGTAAACCGCGTGAGGAGGCAGCACGGCCTGCCCGCGCTTACCTGGAACGCGAAGCTGGCAGAGATTGGCCGCGGCCACAGTGTCGATATGGCCAGGCATGGTTTTTTCAGCCACGTCGACACGCGCGGGCTCGACCCGACCGCTCGCGCCACGAAAAGCGGCTTTGCGTGCAAGAAGCAGGTTGGGAGTTCGACCTACACCGGCATTGGCGAGAACCTGTACATGACAGGCCTGTATTCCAGGTGGCATACGACGGTCACGGGCACCGGAACGAGCAGCCGGGTATACGACTGGAAAACACTGGATGAGCTTGCCCTGGAGACGGTGCAGGCGTGGATGAACAGCCCGGGCCACCGCGCCAACCTCCTCGACCCGAAATATGACAGCGAGGGTATCGGCATCGGGATTTCGACCGACTACAACGTCTACGTGACCCAGGATTTCTGCTGACCCGGCTGCAAAACAAGCATTTGAGACTGGAGGAGAGGATGCGGCTCTTCGGACGGCTACTGGCCCTATTTCTGCTGATTCCCGCGATTGAACTGGTGCTGCTGGTTCAGATCGGCAGGGTGATCGGTTTCTGGCCCACGGTCGCTATCATCATCATATCGGGCCTTCTGGGCAGCTATCTCGTCCGGCGCGAGGGCCTGCGAGTCTGGCGCCGTTTCAATGAGAAGCTCCGCCAAGGCGCTGTTCCGGGACGCGAGATGATGGACGGCATCATCGTCCTGATCGCTGGCGTGCTCCTGTTAACGCCCGGTGTAATCACCGATTTCTTTGGGCTCCTCGGCCTGTTCCCCCCGACCCGCGCCCTGTTTCGACGCCAACTGGCTCGACGGCTCGAGGGCGCCGCGCGGTCGGGTGACCCGTGGATTCGCTTCGCCATGTTCGGGCCCGGGGCAACGTGGGGCAACACTGAGCAAGCGCCACCGGAGTCGGAGTGGGACGGAACGCCGGCGGAACGCCCCCAGCACACGGACACTCGGAAAAAGGGCTCCCTGGAAGATTAGGCCGCAACAGGCGAGATGCCCGATGGTCGCTCGGGCACGGCTATGGACGTTTGGTCAAGCCTGTGCCGTACCGTTGAGCCGCACGTTCAGGTTCCAGGCTTCAGCCAACGTGAGGATCATGTCGCGCTCGTTCGCGGTGAAGTCGCCGTCCGCCTCTGCTATGTAGACGAGGTCGTCGAGGAGTGCGAGCCGCTGTAGCATGGGCAGAGATTCGGAGACGTTGTGAACGGCCCGTTTCAGTTCACTCTCCTTCGGACCACTCGAGTAGTACTGGAGCACCTCGCGCAGGAGCTTGCGTACATCCTCGTCTGTGTAGCCCGGCTGCCATTGCAGCATGCGTTCGATCATGGCCGTGATCTCCCCTTCCGAAAGGTCGTTGTCGGTGCTGTGGGCAACGACCACGTACAGGAGGCCCATGTCGTGCAGGATCGTCCAGGCGATCTGATCGTCCTCGCCGGTGGACGTGTCTCCGACCTTCTTCTGACCGGCACCCCTGATTTCCCAGACGGCGGCAAGGGTCGCTATCAGACTCTTTTCGCTCCGCAGCAAGACGCCGTCCGCTCTTGCGATGCGAACGATCTCTTCCAGGGCGCGGCACCGCTCGTCGCGCGAGAGGGACTGCCGCAACGATTGCATCGAGTTGACGACTTCGCGCTCTGGCTCATCTTCCGTGAATACGGCCATCGCCTCCACGACCACTTCCTGGACGCCCTCGCGATCACACTCGTCGCACCAGCCTTGCAGGACCGACGTGATGGTATTCAGCTCCTCGTCGCTCAGTTCGTAGTCAGTGCCGTAGGCCAGGGCGACGTAGATCAGGGCAAGGTCGTGCGTCGTCGTCCAGGCGTCGTTTTCTTGGCTCATATCGAAGCGCAAGGGGCATGTCTCCCTCGCGGATTGCGTGCGGATGGAGTAAAAGTGTCCGGTACACAGCCGAACGGGTACTGCGATGATAGCGGACGGAGCTCCCAATCACAACCAGATCCGGGCTCACGCCTTCCACTTTTCCCAACCCGTAGCAAATCGGGGACGTCGGAGGCGTGCAGAGCGCTCCGCTTGTAGCGGCGCCTGCTGATACCGACATTAGGGCTCCTTCAGCAGCCGC
>DASSAV010000078.1:0-2478 GCA_035699265.1 Rhodothermales bacterium | reverse complement strand
TCGCAACCGTAACCAGTTCTGCAATGCGGTTGGATCGCGCCTTCTTCGGAGTGTCCAGCAGGCGTTGAATGTGGTGCGACCGGGTCTTTGACGGCTTGTTCGTTTGCTTCATCTTGTACCCTGGATAGCGTCGGATCATTTGAAAGACTATCGCCTATGTCAGCCTGTAGCCGGCGTCGAACGGCTGCGCAGGTACAACTCGCCTGCTACCCGCTTGATTTCTTCCATCAAGAACTCACAGACGGGTTTCCCGTAGGCATTGTCCGCCGCAAGCGATGCGTCGGGTAGGCTGACACTGAAGCGCCCGCACCGCCTGCCGACACAGGCTTCAACACTATACATGTTGCCGCCGACATTGGCAATACGGTAATACCCTTCCATCAGGGCTCCGTCCGGGAGTATAAACTGGATCGACCGGCGCACCTCTCTCTCGTCCGGCCCGCGTTGTTGCTGGCCCTGGCGTACCTCGACGGAGATGCCCTGCTCGTTTGGCGCCTGTTCGTCGAAGTATCGGCGGATGCGCTCGTACATGGCGTCGGTAGCCGTCATCGAGTTCGTCTTCTGCTCTTCCACGAATTGGTCCATGGTCCACCCCCACATTGGATTTATTGTCGGATCAGTATGGGTGATTAGGTCGGTCCCGCCAGTGCATCGCGAGCACTCGCGGTCGTCGTTCGCGTACGGTGCTGCGGTGGCTGACCCGTAAGCCCACTTGTGTTATCCTTGTCGTTTCGCCGGAGTTGGATGAGGTTGCGAAAGATGCGCTGGTTGCCCCACGCGGTCAGGACAAGTCCCGCTCCGACGGTCGTCCCTTCTTCGATTCCCAACTGCTCGGGTCACCCTCGTTTATCTCGTACGGAAATTGAGCCCGTCCGTTCACCACTTTGCTGTGGCTTTCAGTACAAATGATGGAATGAAATGCATCGTACTGGTAACGATGGAGGAAGGTGTGGGAGTTGAAACGTCCAGAATCTGTCTGCGTGCGCTACCGCATGATCGATCGAGATTCCATCGTGCCGGTCCACACGTTGGAAGGCCGAAGGCAGAATTCCTCCACTTCAGCTCGCCTGAATCGGCGCAGACCGTCGTTCACGGATGCCCGATACCTCCGTAGAGGCTGGTAATTGAACTGGCATAGGTGCTATTATGCCCCCCCTCGAAAACATTTGCGCCTAACTACATGGAATGGATCTCACAGCCCGAGGCCTGGATCGCGCTCGGCACCCTCACGCTGCTCGAAATTGTACTCGGGATCGATAACATCGTCATCATCTCGCTGCTCACCTCGAAGCTTCCGGGCGAGCGCCAGCGCAGTGCCCGGATCGTCGGCCTCGGACTGGCGCTGTTCGTCAGGGTGGCGCTCCTGTTCTCGCTGACGTGGCTGATGGGGCTCACGGCGCCCATCTTTGCACTTCTCGGCCGGGAGATCTCCGGGCGCGACCTGATCCTCATCCTCGGGGGCGTCTTCCTCGTCTATAAGAGCACCCACGAGATCCACGACAAGTTGGAAGGCGAAGAAGGGCACGAGTCGGCTGCGTCATCGAAGCCGGTTTCCTTCAGCAGTGTCATCATCCAAATCATTCTGATGGACATAGTCTTCTCGCTCGATTCTGTCATTACGGCCATCGGCATGGCGCGTCACATCATGGTCATGGTGATCGCTGTCGTCATCGCCATCCTCATCATGATGGCTTCAGTGGGGACTATCGCGGACTTTATTCACCGGCACCCTACGGTCCAGATGTTGGCCTTCAGCTTCCTGCTTCTCATCGGCGTCACCCTCGTCGCCGACGGCCTGGGTGAGCACATCCCGAAGGGGTACATCTACTCGGCTATGGCATTCTCAGTATTTGTGGAAGCTCTCAACCTCCGCACCACCCGCCGCAGCAAGCCGGTTGAGTTACACCATCCAACCGCCGAGCGTGCCCTCGAACGCGCCGAACACCAGCAAGAGGGCGGGTGATCGTCGCGCCGCCGAACCTGTAGCCTCCGCCCGCGAAACACCCCACATCGTCACATTCCTTCTCTCATCCATTCCTCCTCTCGTCCATACTTCCTCTCATCCTCTCATTCTCTCTTTCCCGAAAGTGCTTCCCCTCCCCGCATCCTTCTTCGCCCGTGATACGCTTACCGTGGCACCGGAATTGATAGGGAAGCTCCTCGTCCACGAACGGCCTTCCGGCGAGCGGCTCGTCGGGCGCATTGTGGAAACGGAAGCCTATACGCAGGATGACCCGGCCTTCCACGGCTGGGGCGTCGTCGACCGCGCCACGGGTCTCTTGAAGCCAGAGGGGAGGGGGTACGACCTGTTCGGCAAACCCGGCAAGGCGTACGTATACCTGTGCTACGGATCGTACTGGCTCCTGAACGTGGTCACCGAACCGGAAGGCCTGGGAGGGGCCGTCCTCGTTCGCGCCGTCGAACCGCTCGAAGGGGAACGCTTCATGCGCGAGCGCCGCGAGGGCATCCGCAAAGCGA
>DASSAV010000077.1:0-21583 GCA_035699265.1 Rhodothermales bacterium | reverse complement strand
TCCAACATGAACCTTGACCCGTCGAACAGCCATCTCTCGTCCGTGTTGGTGGCCGAAAGACCGACCGTCCCACGCGACAGGTGAACCCGCCTGCCCGTACTGAAGGTGATATAATGGTCGTCTATCGTCATGAAACGCCCCATATGGTTGGTTGCTGTTTGCATTATACGCACGTAACAGCAGAAGCCCTTCCGGTCAAAAGGGCGTTACAAGACAATTGCAGCCAACATGATCCTGTCGTAAGCAATCAGAAAACAGCATATTGCGGTTCCTCCAAATCAGCGATTGCGTTCGGGTGGTCGTGCTCAAACTGATGTGGTCGTGAAGACGCTAGCGAAGCTTCCCTCCTGCCCACAGACGTGTTCGCGTGGTCTTGACACCCGCAGCCCTGCTTCGCGAGCGGGCTTCTTTTATAGGTTCCGGCATCGCATGGAGTTACATTGTTTTCACATAAACATACCATCCGACAATAGCAGGCAGCCGGTTCGTAGACGAACTTTTCAGATTGGGACTCTTGAGATACCCATCTGAGGGACGAAACTACATTCATCTTCCGGATGAGAGGGGAAGTCAGAGAATCCTATTTGCCTTTTGTCACGCCAGTTCGCTGCCGGCCTTTTCACCAGAACACGTAACCAGCCTGACATACAATGCGAGAGAATGGGAAACCCACCATCCGCATGCTGATTGTAGATGATGACCCGGACATCCGGGTTGCATTACAGGATTTTTTCGAGATGCAGGGGGTTCGGGTAACACTGGCCGCCGACGGAGTGGAAGCGCTGGAACGAATCACGCAGCAACCCAGCTTCGACATCGTGCTGCTCGACGTAATGCTGCCCAAGAAGAGTGGATTCGAGGTGCTGCGCGAAGCCCGCGGACGTGGCGTTACTGCGCCCGTCGTGGTGTTAACGGCTCGAAATGAGCCGGATATGGTGCTGAAGGGATTTAATCTTGGCGCCATCGAGTATATCACGAAGCCGTTCGATGCGGACGAGTTATCCGCGCGCGTCCGTGCGATTCTCAGCCGCACCATGCCGCCGTCGGAGGCCCCCATGGACGTGTATCAATTTGGGGACGTGAAGGTCAATCTCAGCACGCATGAGGTGAAGCTACACGGAGAGCGCGTTCCCTTCTCCGCCTCTGAGTTCGGGATCCTTCAGTACTTCATTCACCGGCGTGGAGAAACCGTGAGCACGGATGAAATCGGGGTCGCACTTCAAGATTTCGACAGCAACGTCGAACTGAGTAACATCGATCGGCAAGTGATGGCGCTACGAGACAAGATCGAGCCGAACCCATCGTCTCCAACCTATATCGAGACGGTAGACAGGGGCAACTACCGCTTCAACGCATAGGGCGGCGCCCTACGATGTCCTGAAGCCTCCACTTTCGGGCCCGGCAAAGCGAAAGCGCCGACGACGGTCCCGCCCTTCTTGCCAGATGCCGTCGTTATTGGTGTCTGACCCCCTCAAAGTTGGGCCCCTCTTTGCTCCGGCATCTATCCTGGCAGGCGGTCGCGTCTCGGCGCTTCCAGATGGCATATGAGCCGCCAGATTGCCTGTTTCGGCACACTTGTCACTAACAGGTAATACTATCAGGAACAACGTTTTAGGGCCATAAGGCACGGGGGGTAGTAATTTACGTCTCCTTCTCCTTAACAAGGTCGGACAGCATCGGGTGAAGCACCTGCGCGTTAATCATGCCCGGCAGGAAAGCGACAACCTGCCCCTTTCGATTGATCAGGAACGTAACGGGCAACTCGTACCCGGCGTTATAACGTTCAGCCAGAGAGCCGTCGTCCAAAACGACGGGGTAATTCATTCCGATTTTCTGCGCATAGGGTCTGACGGCGTCCCAGCCATCCTCATCCTCCGAAACACCGACGAAAACGACCCCGCTGTCCTTAAACTCTTTCTGGAGCTTAATGAAATCCGGTATTTCTTCACGGCAGGGGGGACACCACGTCGCCCAGAAGTTGACCACCACGACCTTTCCTTTCAGGTCCGATAGGCTCAGGTCGTTCCCCTTCATGGTCGTGCGCGTGAACTCAGGGGCGGCAGGCCCAACGCTCTCTCCTGTTTGCGGATCTACGCCAGGCTGAACGATGGAATCGGCAGGAGTCTGGCTCACGCTTCCAGCCGCCGAGGTCGAGGAAGATTGTGAGGCCTGCGGTTCCGCCAACGGAACGGATCTCTCCTGCGCCGGGCGATTGCAGGCCGCAATGGCCAGCATGCTCAGGAAAACCACCCATACAGCGAACGGCTGCCCGGCGGATCCGCGAACGGTATAGTATTTCATCTGTCTCAACAATCTATGCGAACAATGTCGAGCTGGGACGGTCAAGACCAGCGTTCGTTTCACCGGGGACCACGCTACGGGTGCGCGTACCTCTCGTAAGCGCCGATCATCTTCTATGCCTGCTCGATAATTTTGCGTTCACTTCTAGCGCCGCGCCTGGCGACCGTTCCGTCACAAGGGCACCTCGACGAGGATGCCGTCCGGGTCGCAGGCGGCAATCCTGGGACGGGTAACCTCCACAGGGATTCCGCTCGCTACGAGGCGCTCGATCAGCGCCTTGCGCCCTTCCCTATCAGGGACGATCAGCTCCCAACCCGATAATCCTGCCACGTTGTCAGAATCCGGTGCCGCTCCCGTTCCGGCCCAGGTATTCAGGTTGAGGTGGTGGTGATAGCCTCCGGCGGCCACGCCGACAAGCGTTGGCCATCGCAGCGTTACATCAAAACCGAGCACGTCACGATAGAAAACCACGGCAGGTTCCAGGTGAGAGACCGTGAAATGTACGTGACCAATGACCGTCTCGTGCGGCAGACCGCGCCAGGACTCCGGCTGCTCCGATGCAGCGGTTATCACGCCCTCCAGATCCATCGGCTCTGTCGTAATGTAGATCTCACCGTCTCGAAACTGCCAGGACGAGCGCGGACGGTCGGCATAGATTTCGAGGCCGTTCCCGTCGGGGTCGTCGAGGTATAGTGATTCACTCACCGCATGATCGGACATGCCGCGCAAAGGGTACCTCGCTGCGCGCAATCCAAGAAGAGCCCGGCCAAGTGCTCGACGACTCGGCACCAGCAGGGCGACGTGGTAGAGCCCCGTCGTTACGGGCCGTCGTGGCCTCGGCGCCAGTCCGGGTATTTCTTGCAATACGAGGAGTTCACGCGGCTCGGATTCGCCGGCAGCGCTATCGACATCGCTACCAGGGGCGAGCATGACCTCGGGGCCGTCCTCGCGGGCTATCCGCATGCCCAGCATATCGCGGTAGAAGCCAAGCGACCGTTCGATGTCGGCGACGCGCAGCCGGACACGTCCGATATGAGCGTCCGGTGGAAGCCGCGTGCTCACTTCTTTCAGAGATGCTGTTTCCATCTTCGTGTCAACGATTACACGCCGGAATACCCTCGCCCCAGCAAGGAGTCAGCGTATTCGGCGACGGGCGATGAGATTGTCCAGGCTCATGACACCAGCACCATACCCGAGCAGGAAGATGTAGATCAGAATGTACAGCAACGGAAGCTCGCCGCCGTTCTGGACGGGGAATCCCCCGCGCGGGAGATGCGCGATGGCAAGCGCCGACAACATTTCAAGTATGAGGATGAGGGCGACCGGCCGTGTGAACAGGCCGAGGACGATCAGAAGCCCTCCGAAGAACTCCAACACCCCTGCCAGGCCGAACTGGGACATGAGCTCCGCAGTGCCCCCTCCCGGTCCAAAGCCACCCAGCAGGCCAAAAAGCTTCTGAGCCCCGTGCTGCATGAACAACAAGCCGGCCCCGATTCGCAGGACCGCATGCGCAAACGGGGCGAAGGTCGCCAGAGCTGAATTGAACGAACCTGATGGAGCATTCGGGGCTGTCGGATTGGTCACGTTGTTTGCCATGGTTAAGCTGTCGCTGGTTTGATTGATTACGACTGTGTGAGAATGTGACAGGTTACGTTACATATTGCAAGCCGAAAACGGGGAGAAGCCGATCCGTTTCCTCCCGGGCCGGGACCTCTCATAGTCTTCCTGGTGGTTTGCGGGGCAACCGGAATGACGCCGCTTTAAACAAGCTGCTTCGTCTGGTAGAGGAACAGCGCATGGCGGTAGAGGCGATTTGAGCAGTAGCAATCGCCTTTGCTGACGAGGTTCAGGGCAGGGTGGCTCGACAGCAGGTACTCCTGCTCACCCGGCTCTCGGATATGTTCGCCGTCGTGCGCGTAGAGCCAGTGCGAAACGGGGTTCCACGAAACCGGACAGATATCGGACACGAAAATGTAGGTAGCGCTCCGTGCCACCCAATCCAATACGCTCCGAACCGCCGCGTCGGGCAGGTGGTGAAAGAGTCCGATTAAGAGGGCTAGATCATAGCGGACGGGCAGGTGAAAGCTGACCGGATCTGCCTGAACGAATTGCTTCAGGGGATCGTTTCCATAGCGGCGCTCGCAACGTGAGATACTGAATGGCGAAGGATCAATGCCGAGATACCGTCCTCTAGCGATCTTCGCCCACCGGCCCGTTCCGCACCCGACATCCAACACGGAATCATAGGGGATGCCTTCGAGGATGCATCGAACCTGTTGATCGAGCCCCCGATCAAGAATGGCCTTGACGCGCGCATATTCCAGACTCGGAATCGGTAAAACGCTTCCGAGATACTGGCGCCATCCCGCTCTCTCAACCATAACACCCTCTGGTATTCGCCTCCAGTTCGTGCCTGAAGATACATCGGGGAAGTAGAACTGATCAAAGCGATCTTTACGCTACTACTCGACGGGTGTTCACGGCACTTGTTTCTGAATTACACTACGACGCAGGCTTATCCAACACGCAAAATAGGTGGGAGCCTTGCACCTTCCTTTTGGCATAAGCGTAAGACATCCTTGATTTTGCGCTATTATTGCATAGATTCTGGCAGAGTAGGCGAAACAATCCGTTCGTACCGAAGTGGGTTGTCGTCTTCCCCTGCGTACCCAGCCGCGCTTGGTAACTCGACGTTATGGAAGGCACCGGCCCTAATCGAAACACACTAATCCTGAGCAGCATCGGCCTCGTGATCGTGGGGCTGCTGTCGGGCATCTTCTTGATGCTCTGGATCCAGGGCCGGCCCCATCAAGGTGAGGTGGGACCATCGATCGTGGAGCGTGTACAGCTCGGGTCAACGGAGCCATTGCAGCGTGCGGCGGTACCGGCTAGCGGACCAGCTACCGTTGCCGGAGCGCTTTCGCTCGAACGGCTTTTTCGGGAGGCAGCCAAGCACGTCACCCCGGCGGTCGTCTACATTCAGGTCGAGACGGGCGGCTCTTCCATGGTGCCCAGAGGATGGTTTCACAGACATGAGAGCGACGAGGTCGATCCGTATCACGACCAGGGACCACGTCAGAGTGTCGGGAGCGGGGTGATTATCAACCCCCAGGGCTATATCATCACGAACAACCACGTCGTCGAAAATGCGTCCAGCGTTCTCGTGACGTTAACGGACAAGCGACAGTTCGAGGCGCACATCGTTGGGACAGACCACGCTACCGACCTCGCCGTACTCAAGATCAAGGGGGCCTCGAAACTTCCAAGCATCCACTTCGGCAACTCGGACAGTGTACGAGTGGGCGACTGGGCTCTTGCCGTCGGCAACCCTTTCAGGCTGACCTCAACCGTTACAGCCGGGATTATCAGCGCGCTTGGACGGCAGGTCAACATCATCAACGACGATTTCAGTGTCGAGGATTTCATCCAGACGGACGCTGCCATCAACCCTGGTAACTCCGGAGGCGCCCTGGTAAACCTCAACGGAGAACTCATCGGGATCAGCACCGCGATTGCAACAGAGAGCGGCTCCTACGAAGGCTACGGATTTGCTGTGCCGGTCAATCTCATGCGGCGTGTCGCCGAGGACCTGATCGCCTACGGCGAAGTGAAGCGCGGCTTTCTGGGAGTGGAGATCGGTGAAGTGCATTCAGAAGAAGCGAGACGGCTCGGCCTGAAGGCACCTGGCGGCGTATACCTCCAGAAGGTATGGCGGAACGGCGCCGCGGCCCGGGCCGGGCTCCGCACCGGCGACGTAGTGGTCGCAATCGACAACCAGCCCGTCTACGCAGTAAGCGAGTTGCAACGTACGATTGCCCTCCATCGCCCCGGCGACAAATTGGGCGTTAAAATCTGGCGGCAGGGGGAGCGCCGCAGGGTGGAAGTGGAACTGCTGGGACGCGACGATCCCTCCTATGCGTCCTGGTTTAATCAACTGAGCAGGGATGAACCACCCCGCATGCCCGACCTGACTCCTGACGAGCCGAAGGCCCAGGGCTTCGAAGCATCTGCCTGGGGCATCAGCATAGAGAATGTACCGGGCAGGGATCGAAGCGTGTTTGGCATCGACAGCGGCGCCTACATCACGCACGTCGCCAGGGGCAGCGTCAGTTCCCTGGCCGGACTTCCGAGCGACGTCATCATCAGCCGAATCGAGGATCAATCCATTTCCTCTGCGGACCAGGCCGTCCAATCGTTAAGCGAGGCTATCGAACAGGGCAATCCTTTGCTCATCGGCGTCCGGCGCAGGGACGGGACCATGGCATTTTACGAGGTGGACGTCCCCGGCACCAGATGAGGCTTCGGGGCGCGTATTGGTTTCGATTTCAAGACAGACCGGGCCAGCCACGTGCCGGCCCGGTTTTATTTTGCCCTCTCGAAACAGATATTGCACTATGCGCCGAACCGGTCCGTCACGTCCAGCCACACCTTACGAGCGATCCATACATGATTAGATATCTGACCGCTGGAGAGTCACATGGGGAAGCCCTCCTGGGTATCGTAGAGGGCGCTCCGGCAGGGATTCCGCTGACCGCGGCTGATCTCAACGAGCATCTTGCCCGGCGCTGGCAGGGATACGGACGCGGCGGACGCGCGAAGATTGAGCAGGATCAGGTACACATTTACTCCGGCGTGCGTTTCTCACGGACGCAAGGGAGTCCCATTGCCCTCTGCCTCGACAACGCCGCCTATCAAAAGGATCGTTCAGGGTGGCCGGAGGTGATGGCAGTGGAAGGCAGCGGCGAGGGAATCGAGCCTGTCACACTCCCCCGTCCGGGGCACGCCGATCTCGTGGGCGTGCAGAAATACCGCTTCAACGACATCCGCCCCGTCATTGACCGATCGAGCGCGCGTGAGACCGCGATGCGCGTGGCGTGTTGTTCGGTTGCTCGGCAGTTCCTGAAGGAGTTTGGCATAGAGGTCGGCAGCCACGTAGTTCGTATCGGCGGCGTCGGTTACGAGCATCCAGACGAATGGCAGGACCGTACGGCGCCCCTCATCGAACGAGGTGCCGCCGCCCTGTACCGGGCAGCGGATCAGAGCGAAGTGCGCATGCTGGACCCCGCTCTGGAAGCCCGCTGTATCGAGCACATCAAGGAAGCCAAACAGGCTGGTGACTCGCTCGGAGGTGTGTACGAAGTGATCGTGACCGGTGTACCGGCAGGACTTGGCTCTTACGTACAGTGGGACCGACGCCTGGACGGACTGCTTGCACAGGCCATTCTGTCGATCCAGGCTCAGAAAGGAATAGAAATTGGGGACGGGATATCGGGCGCCTCACGACCCGGCTCACGCGTACACGATCCGATCCTGCGGGAGAACGATCGTTACGTGCGCAGGACCAACCACGCGGGCGGGGTCGAGGGCGGTATGTCCAACGGCATGCCCATCGTCGTGCGGGGGTACATGAAGCCTATCCCGACCCTCATCAAGCCTCTGGATACGGTCGACATCGCGACTGGCGAAGCTCAACCCACGAGGTATGAACGCAGCGACGTGACCAGCGTGCCCGCGGCCTCCACAGTGGCCGAAGCCGTCGTTGCCCATGTAATTGCAAACGCCTTTCTGGAGAAGTTCGGGGGTGATAACCTGGAAGAAATCCGGCAACACTACACGACGGATAACATGTAAAATCAATCGACTACAGGAAACAAGCAGGCGTGGCTTAGACTTCCAGTGAGAGCCCCGGCTCAAAGGCCAATTTCCATCTACGTTACAATCTTCCAGCAAAGTCAAATAGACAGCGGGCTATTTTTCCGTGATGCCCTCCGGCAACACCTTCGTTTTATTGGTGGAACCGGATGCGTGGAAGAGTTGGCTTCAGGGCAGCCGATGGGAATTCGCATGTGGTCCGGAAAGTCGATGTAGTCTGAGATTGACGACGCGTAAGAACTACGGCCAGCACTAGCCCTATTGCGACTGCCGTGCGGATTCCATCGTGGCCCGGGGCATGGACCTGCTCCCAGGTGAGCGGGATGGAGGATGGGGAGAGGGCTCTGTGGATCAAAGGGGACCTGACAGCAGAACAGTAAACGCCGTCCTACATGAGTGGTAACACCCCAGATTCGGTAGTAATTCTCCTGGCGGACGATGATCCAGACGACCGGATGCTTACGACGCGGGCTCTGAAGCGGAACCGCCTCGCCAACGACATTAAAACTGTGGAGGATGGCGAGGAGCTAATGGACTACCTGCGCCGTCGTAATCGATATGCGGACCTGGTGACTTCTCCGTGTCCCGGCCTGATCCTGCTCGACCTGAATATGCCGCGCAAGGACGGCCGAGAAGCGCTTCAAGAGATCAAGTCCGATCCCTCGTTGCGCCGTATCCCCGTTGTCGTGTTAACCACTTCTGAGGCCGATCAGGACATTCTTCGCAGCTACGACCTGGGGGTGAACGCATTCGTGACGAAGCCTGTGACCTTTGAAGGGCTGGCGAATGCCATCAAGCGGCTCGGTGATTTCTGGTTCGAGATCGTGAAACTGCCTCCACAGAATTCGTGAAGTGTATGGCAACGGACACAACCGTCGCAATCGATAAAGACCACCTCTCAGTACTGATCGTAGAGGACGACGAAGACGACTTCTTTATTACACGAAACCTTCTCTCGAAGGCAAGAAGTATCAGCTTCGACCTGGATTGGGCGCAGAGCTATGAGGAGGGCCTGGAGTCCATCACCACGCACGAGTACGACGTATGCCTCGTGGACTACCGGCTCGGGGCATACAATGGCCTTGACCTTTTGCGTGAGGCGCTGGAGCGCGGCCTGGCAACGCCCATTATTCTCCTCACGGGCCAGGGCGACCTGGAGATCGACATCACCGCCATGCAGATCGGTGCGGCGGATTACCTGGTTAAAGGGCAGATTGATGCGCAACTGCTCGAGCGTTCCATCCGGTACGCTCGTGAGCGGAAGCGTGCGGACGAGCGCATTCGCGAGCAGGCCCAGCTTCTTGACAAAGCCCGTGACGCCATCAGCGCGATGGATATGGAGGGGCGGATCGTCTACTGGAACAAGAGTGCCGAGCGGCTAACAGGGTGGACGCTCGAAGAGGTTGAGGGGCGAAACATTGATTCATCCCTCTACGGCGATACGAATGAGCACCTCGCCGAAGCCCGCCAATCGGTCGAAGCGCATGGCGACTGGACGGGTGAGTTACTCCAGCGGACGAAGAATGGTGAAGAGATCATCGTCGAAAGCCGCTGGACACTCGTACGAGACGGCGTCGGCAACCCGCGTTCCATCCTCACAATCAATACAGACATAACCGAGCGCAAGAAGCTGGAGGCGCAATTCCTTCGCTCGCAGCGCATGGAGAGTATAGGCCGGCTCGTCGGCGGCATTGCGCACGACCTCGGCAACCTGCTCGTGCCGATCCTCCTGGGCGTGCGGGTCCTACAGCAACGATTCGAGGGTGATGAAAAGACGTTGCGTACTCTGGGCATGATCCAGAAGAGCGCGCAACGTGGCTCGGACATGGTGAAGCAGGTACTCGCCTTTGCCCGCGGCGTCGAGGGTGAACGTATACCGCTGAGCGTCCAGCAAATCGTCAAAGAAGTCGAACGCATTGCCCGGGAAACCTTTCCCATCAATATTGAGATCCACACGGAAGTTGCGGACGACGTCTGGATTGTGAACGGGGATAGCACGCAACTCCAGCAGGTCGTCATGAACCTGTGCGTAAATGCCCGCGATGCAATGCCGGAGGGGGGCAAGCTGTACCTTCGCGCCGAGAATTTCATCATCGACGAGCATCTTGCTGAGATGAACATCGATGCACGTCCTGGCGCGTTCGTAAAGCTGGCAATCACGGACACTGGCAGCGGAATTCCACCCGAAACCCTGGATAAGATTTTCGAACCGTTTTTCACGACAAAGCCGGTCGGCAAGGGCACAGGGCTTGGTCTCTCTACGGTTTACAGTATCGTCAAGAGCCATGGCGGCTTCGTGAACGTCTACAGTGAACTCGACGAGGGCACGACGTTCTTCATTTATCTTCCGGCATCACAAGACGCCGTCATCAACACGATCGAGGAGTCGGCCTCGCAGTTGTGCCAGGGGGAGGGGGAATTAATCCTGGTCGTCGATGACGAAGAGTACATCCTCGAAACGACGAAAGACACCCTGGAAGGCCTGGGCTTCCGCGTCCTGACAGCAAAGGACGGAACAGAGGCGTTAAGCATTTTCGCACAGCACCGAGACGACGTACGCATCGTGCTGACTGATCTGATGATGCCTTACATGGACGGTATCGCTACGATCCGCGCGCTCAAGAATATGCGGCCTGAACTTCCCATCATCGCGGCGAGCGGCATGACCGGCAACAAGTCGCGCGAGGCTGTACAGGTAGGTGCTCACGTGTGCCTGGCCAAGCCCTTCACGGCAGAGAAGCTATGCTCCGTGCTGAATGAGCTTTTGAACCGCGACGGGCACGCTGAAACGGCCTAGCTCATCGGAGCCACGCCGGCTATAGGGCTCATAGGTATGTGGCGGATTCTCCCTCGGCCGTCACATATGGACGACCAAGCTCCGCCACGGCCGCGTGCGCTCGCGCCGCCAGTTCCTTACGGTCGAGCCCGTCGGTCGAAATAGGCTCGCCAACGCATACGCGCATGTATACACGTCCAAGCCGCAGCAGGCCCGCCACATTGTGAACGAACGTCTGCGAGTTGTCCGTCCAGGTTACACGCTCCCGTACGGCGCGGCTTGCGGGGTTCCCATCCGCGTCGACAACGGCGAGATATAGGGGCAGCACATAGCCGTCCTGCAACCCTGCTACGGCCTCGAACGCTCCCGTCTTGAATGGGTGCACTTCGGGGCCTGTGAAGGTCGTACCTTCCGGAAAGACGACGACGCGGATTCCCCGTCTCAATATCGACTGAACCTCTTCCACGAACGCACTCGTTCGTATGCGGCGGGAGCGGTCAACGAAGATGACCCCAAAGGTCCGGGTCACCCATCCAATCGCTGGCCAATTCGCCAGTTCAGACTTACCTACGAACGCGGCGGGGAACTGCGATGCCACGACGAGCGGATCGAGAACACCGAAATGGTTGCACACGGCCAACATGGCCCCATCAGCAGGCTTGCTTCCCTCGACGGCAACCCTGATTCCGAGAACCTGGCATAATGCGGCGCAGCCAACGCGCTGCCGGTGTGCACGAAAGACGGCTCGTTTCCCCGGTGGAAGTCTCCGTACCCTGTACGACAGATAGAACGTGTGGGCTAGGACTGTCCAGGCCAGCCGGATTAACCGAAATATCGGATGCATGATACGAAGGTGCATGATTGGCCGACGACCGCAGCTTCGACCATTTTGGCTTCGGAAGGCAAGGGCGGACCCTGGATTCTGGAGTAACGGCCGCCGACGTTGGCCTGTGCGCCCGTCGGTCACAGGAGGGTGATCGACGTGGATCTCCCCTTATCAGGTACTTACTCGAAGTGAGCGTGGTCGATCTGCGGCTCTTCCTTAAGAGTGACCGGAAACGTGATCGTGAACACACTGCCCGCATTTCGCTGACTCTCTACGCCGATAGCACCGCCGAGGAGGTTCACCAATTTGGCCGTGATAGCCAAACCCAGCCCGCTCCCTTCATGGGATCGAGACAGTCCGGAGGAGCCTTGCCGAAACTCCTCGAAGAGATGCGGGAGAAATTCCGCATCGATTCCGATGCCCGTATCGATCACCTGGACGCTTACGGCCTCATCGTCGGCTCCAATCCGAATGGTAATGCCTCCTTCTTCTGTGAATTTGATGGCATTCCCGATGAGGTTGTACAGGATGCGCTCGAAACTCTGACTATCCAGGACAGCGCAGATGAGGCGGTCGGGGGAGTCCAATTCCAACCACAGGCGCTTCCGCTGAGCCAACGGCGAGAGCAATCGAATGACTTCCGCAGCCTGTTCGGCAACGTTTACCTGCTCGTAGTGCAGGTCGACTGCCCCCGCCTTCAGCCGCGCGAGATCCAGCAGCGAGTTCACGGTATGCAGAAGCCGCTTGCCGTTCTCTTCAATGATGTCCAGGAATTCGTGCAGATCACCGGAGACCTCATCCTTCAGAACAGATGAGAAGCCTAGAATGGCAGTGATGGGCGTGCGTAGTTCGTGCGATGTGTTGGTTAAGAACTCATCCTTGATACGGTCAGCCTGCTCCAGACGTTCGTTGGCCTCCTGTAGACGTATGTTGGCTTCCCGCTCGCGTGCAAGCTGAAGGGCTTGCTCCTGTGCCTTCCGGTTTTCAACGATGATTCTCCGGTAATGGAGGGCCAGAACGCCGAAGGAAACTGCAATCCCGGCGTAAATTAAATAGGCCCACCAGGTTCGAAACCAGGGAGGCAAGATTCGGAATGTGAATGTTCCGGTCGAACTCAGATAGCCCTGGGCATTGCGCGCCCTGACTCTGAAGGTATACGCCCCCTCCGAAAGGTTCGTGTAAACGGCGTACGTGTCGGCGCTCCAGTCCGACCACCCGTCTTCTTTACCCTCCAGATACCACTGGTAGACCGTTTTTTGGGCATCGTTGAAGCTTGGCGCAGCGAAGCCTATGGCCAGGTCGTTCATGGCATAATTGAGCACCGGAAGTCGCGCTGAGTTCTGCGTTGCCGCCACAAGCCCGGTCTCTTTCCGGGCAAAAACCCCCCCAAAGACGAGTGAATCGGTGCCAATGACGGATACCCGGCGGACGTAGGCCGAAAATGGTACATCGTAGCGAACGTTAATGCGGGAGTCATAGCGGAGGAGCACGTCGTCGTCGTTGAGCCACACGACGCCATTGGACTCCGGATAAATGGCAAAGAGGCCGGGCTTGGGAAACCGCAGCGCGTCGATCTGCCTGACCTCATAAGAGCCAGCCGGCGTGGGAAGGGCCAGGTCGATGTGATTCGGGTATCCAAGCCAGATGTTGTTATGAACGTCCATTGAGGCCGCCAGAAGTGCTTCCTCGCTCGAACGTGCAGGAGATAACGGAGGATCGATCTGGAACAATGGATGAGGCGCACCAGGTTCTCCTCCGGGGCTGAAGCGGTAGATGCCGCTTCGCGAGGCGAAACGAGTTCCGTTGGAGGTGTTAAATGGCATCATGAGCTCTCCCGGAAGGCCATCTTCCCTGGAGTAGCGTATGATCC
This sequence comes from Rhodothermales bacterium, assembly GCA_035699265.1. Lineage (GTDB taxonomy): Bacteria > Bacteroidota > Rhodothermia > Rhodothermales > DASSAV01 > DASSAV01. The sequence continues at coordinate 8,158 of DASSAV010000077.1, read as the reverse complement.
TGGGTGCGTCAATCCGCCCTGTCGGGAAGGTGAGGCGGACAATGCCACCCTCGTTCGTTGCCATCCAGACGTTGCCCCGGCCATCCTCCCTAACAGTCCGTACCTCGGCGCCAATGCCCGGCACGGAGTGCGTTTGCCATCCGTCCGGCGTACGTTGAAGGATCTCAAGCCCATCTTTTGTGCCGGCATACACACGGCCAGGGTGTATGCCGGAACTGAAAATATCGAAGATGTTGCTCTGCGAAATTTTCGATATGACCCCACTCCTCAGCGTATATACGCCTTTCCCTGTACCGACCAGCAACTCGGATCCGGCTGAAGCCAGGGCGCTCGCCGCCTCGATCCCATCGATCCGGACAAAGCGTGCCGGACGCAGCCTATTCTCGATCGACCCCCTAGGACTTCGGAGCGCAAACAGGCCCGCATTCGTAGCGACATACAGCGTGCCCTCGTGCCGTTGTATTTCATAGATGGTTCCTGTCAGCCCCAGACTCTCATCGAATGCCGAGAGCTGCCGGGCCGTGTGCACGCGCACGACCCCGCCGGTGTTCAAGGCCATCCATAGGCCGCCCTGGCTGTCCGGATACACAGCGTTCACCCACGGATCCGTCAGCCCCTCGCTCTCGTCGTAAACACGGAGCAGGCGGCCTTCGCCGTCCATAACGAGCACGCCCCCTCCGAGCGTCGCCAGCGCGAAGGTTCCGTCGGAAAGGGTCGTTCCGCTGTAGAGACGGTATTGCTTAAGATATGGGTCCGCCTCCGTCGCGAAATGCTCAATCTGCCCCTGATCGTAGATAAAAAAGCCTTTGCTCGGCGTTCCGATCAGTATCCGTCCTTCGGGGAGGGGCAACATCACATAGATCGGGAGATCCAGAAAGAACTCACCTCCGGGAGCAAGCCGAAGGGAGTCACCGACCACCTCCAACAGGCCCCGCCCGTGCTCCCGGACGTAGAAGCGACCGTGCACGAAGAACGAGGTGTGGAACAGGTGCTCCGCTTTCCACTCCTCAAGCTTGGAACCGTCCCATCGGAAGAGCCACCGGCGGGCCTGGAAGTACACCCCCTCGGGCGCGGCGTGTACGTACCAGATGTCGTTAAAGTCTGTCGCCGCCGAGTCTACCCGATCTGCAAGAGAAACATACCGGAGCTTTCCGTCAGCATCGGGCCGGAGATAGCCGAAGTCGCCCTGCAGGCCCGCATAGATCGTCCCCTTCTCGTCGCGGGCGAGCGCCCTCACGATGGTGCCCGTTGCCGTCGGAATCAGCCGCCAGGATGCGCCGTCGTATTCGAGGATGCCCTGGTTGTTGGCAACGTAGATGAAGCCGCGGGCATCCTGGACGACGTCCCAGTTTTGCTGGTGGGCGTGGTACTGTTCGGGCGTAAACTGAGCGGCGTAGAAAGGGAGGCCCACTTCCGAACGCAAAACACCCTGGCCTCGCGCCGCAAGCGGCGCGAGGCACAGTGCGAAAAGGAAGTAGATCAGAACCTGCCTCATTTCCGGATCAGGCTATGCGTCTGTCAAAAGTACCGGGGGCACTAGGTTCGGACGTACTGAATGTCAGAAAGCGACCTCTTACAAGATAAGGAGATACGCCAAAAGCAACGATGACGCAACTAATGTGCGCCATTCCCACCTTCACCTCCGGTTGCCAGTCTCGTTTCTTAGCCATTGCACGATATGGAGTCTGCCCGAACTCGTTGGCAGCGCTGCACGCACAGACTCCATTGTTCATCACACCACAACCTCATCCAACACGTACCATGGTCAACGTAACTGCCCCCCGGGGACTGCAGTCACTCATGATCGGTGCCGTTCTTGCTTCCGGCCTTTTGTTCGCCGGCTGCAATGCTGGTCAGATCAGCGGTGCGACGTCCGACGACGCCACCGTCCAAGCCACCAGCAACAGCAGCAAGCTGACTGACGGCACAACCCGCTGGGGCGATCACAACAACGACTGCTCCGTCGATCCAACAGACTGCTAAACGGCAGACCTGCAGAAAGAGCCCCGTACTCAAGATCCGATCAATCCCGATACAGGGTTCTTCCATCCCGGCCGGTTCTTCGTGAATCGGCCGGGATTTGTTTTTTTTAACTACCTGGCACCAATTTTGGGATGCATGCGCCTCGGGCAACAAACGCTGCGCCAGAGACTCCGCGGCTCAGCCTCATTGATCATAAGTTCGAGGCACCCTAACCTTCGCCCGAACTGACGGCGGGTCGTCCGCTGTTGCAGCCAGCCCTGTGTTGCAAATGGCAGACACACCTGACGTGCTTTTTGGCCTCACCGGAGACGTGCGGCAAAACTCGAGGGCTATCCGGCAGATCGACGCACTGATAGAACTCGGATGCCAGGTCGACGTGTTGACGTTCGGACCTGGTGTGCAGGAGCCCTGGCGTTCAGGCGTTCGCTTACACGTGCTGCCGGAGCCATCCAGCCGTGGGCCCGTATTCTTTGCACGGGTCGACGGAGTCTTCAGGCGGGCTGCGCGTGCGATCCCGGCCCGTGTCTATCATGCAAGCGACCTGTTCATACTACCGGCGCTGAGCACAGCAGCCAGGGCTCACGAAGGACGGCTGGTCTACGACTCCCGGGAGCTTTATCCATACGTAGGGGCTACCGCCGGCAAGCCGTGGTCTCGCCTGTTCTGGCGTATGATTGAACACCGGTACATTCGGCGCACCGATGCCGTTTTTACCGTCTCCCAGTCCATCGCTGACTGGCTCAAGGCTCATTACGGTATACGGGAGCCGGTGTTGGTGTACAATGTACCGGTGCAACGGCACGTCTCTTCCACCAGGGTGTTGCGCGAGCAATTTCACATCCCCGAAGGCCGCCCCATCATCCTCTACCAGGGATATCTGAAGCGCGGCCGTGGCTGCACCCTCCTGCTCGATGCTATGGCAGACGTGCCGGACGCCGTACTTGTGTTTATGGGCGCGGGAGAGATGGAATCCGAGTTGCGGGAGCGTGTCCGAGCGCAACAACTGGAGGAGCGCGTGTTTTTCCTGGGCATGGCGCCACCCGACAGGCTGCTGTCGGTTACAGCTTCGGCGGACGTGGGGGCTTGTCTCGTAGAGGATCTTTCCCTCAGTCTCCGCTACGCACTGCCGAACAAGCTATTCGAATACCTGGCGGCGGGCTTGCCTGTCATCGGAAGCACCCTTCCCGAGATCCGCAGGGTCATTGATATGCACGACGTCGGCTGCGTGGTCGACCCGACGCATCGGTCCGAACTCGTCCGTACGCTCCGGCACATGGTGAGCGATGATGCTGCACGTGCGCGGTGGTCGGCGAACACGGAGCGTGTGTTTGAGACCTATAGCTGGGAAGCATCTGCACGCCGATTCAAAGCTGTTTATCGCTCCCTCCTTGAATAAAAGCTGCATCCTCCAACACCACTGAGCTTCTTTCGCGAAGGAACGGGCAAGAAAGGGGGCTGCTACTGAGCCCATCTCCCTTCGACGATGCGGGGGCGGCCGGCCAGATCGTTGGACGTTCGTACCTCGCTGTAGCCGTTCCCCTCCAGAAGCTCGTGCACAGCACGCGCGTAGTCCATGTGAACCTCGAAGAGGATGTATGCACCGGGCTTAAGCAGTTGATTTGCGTGATGCGCGATGGCACGGTAGAATACAAGAGGATCTTTCCCCGAAAATAGAGCCAGATGCGGCTCGAAACCGTAGACCTCCTGTGACAGTTGTTCCGCCTCGCTGTCCGGTATGTAGGGTGGATTCGAGATTACGAGATCCAGGTCTCCAGCCACCCGGTCAGTAAAATCATCTAAGAGAACGTCCGCACTGAATAACTCCACTTCCAAGCCGAGCGTAGATGCGTTCTGACGAGCAACGGATAGTGCTTGCAGGCTCACGTCACAGGCCGACACTCCGGCATCGGGGCGCTCGTGCTTGATCGCGAATGGAATGCACCCGCTCCCAGTACCTACGTCCAGCACACGCGGGGCAGATGTCGCCTGCAATAGTTGAAGCGCCCGCTCTACAACCTGCTCCGTTTCTGGGCGCGGGATGAGCACGCTGCCCGAAACCCGAAGGGTAAGCCCGAAGAAGTCCGCGCGTCCGAGGATATACTGTAGCGGTTCGCGCTGAAGGCGCCGTCGGAGCATGTCATCGATGCGCGCCACCTCTTCTTCCGTGACAGACCTGTTGGAGTCGGCGTACAGGACCAGACGGCTGCATCCCAGAACCTCCTCGGCCATCCACTCGGCATTACGACGTGCATCCTCAATGCCGCCCGATTCCAAAATGCGAACGACCTCGGAAACAAGTAACTTCCTGTTGTTATTCCTGTTTATTTCCAGCATGGGGTGAAATTGTGGCCCGGCGTTCTTTTATTTGCACGCTTTGCTCCAACGGCGGAGCTATTACGACGATCCCTAATCACCTCATGGCACGAGTTTTGAGTATGTACGCCGCGCGCCCAGACACGATAGAGCGTTCAACCCTGCTCCTGCGTGCGCCCATCACTTCAAGGCCAGCACCCGGCTCACCGACCGACAATCCACACGCACGCGGGCTCTTCCTTACGTGCTATGGACCGGCTCGTTTGTCCGTCCGCGCTGTGCCTTTACTCTCCTAAATTAGAAACAGGTCTCGATGACGACCCTGAATAAACTAGAGGCCCTGGCCTCGAATCTATGGTGGAGTTGGAACCCGGAAGTTCTCGACCTTTTTGCCCGGCTAAATCCCAAAGCATTTCACGAATCGACCAACAACCCGATTATCCCGCTGCGCGCCCCCCAGGGCGATTTCCTGAATGACGCCGCCTTCATACGGGACGTGGATACGGCGTACGACGCATTGCAGGAATACTTGACAGGCCCACGACGTTACGGCGACGGCCCGAATACGGCCTACTTCTGTATGGAGTATGGCCTGCATGAGAGCCTGCCCATCTATTCCGGCGGCCTCGGCATTCTGGCTGGCGACCACACGAAGGCAGCGTCAGATCTCGGTTTGCCGCTTACTGCCATCGGCCTTTTTCTGCGCGAGGGTTATTTCGCGCAGTATTTCGACCGTGAGGGCTGGCAGCGGGAATCACACGTGATACTCGATCCGAGCAATCACCCTGTCACCGAAGTCGTCGGTGAAGACAATCAACCGGTCGAAATAAGCGTCACCATCGGACGCCAGGAACTGCGCCTGCGCGCCTGGCTGCTCAACGTGGGACGGACCAACCTGTACCTGCTGGACAGCGACTTCGACGGAAATCCTCCCGAGCTGCGCAAGCTCACGTATCGCCTGTACCAGGGCGACGGTGGGACGCGCCTGCGGCAGGAGATCATCCTCGGCATCGGCGGCATCCGGCTACTGCGGGCGCTCGAGATCGAGCCGGACGTTTATCACATGAACGAGGGGCACTGCGCCTTTCTCACGCTGGAGCTGCTGCGTGAGCGTTTGATGGCGGGTGAGGATCTTGCGGATGCAGAGGACTGGGTGCGTGAGCACTGCATTTTCACGACTCACACCCCCGTGATGGCCGGGCACGACCGTTTCGATCCGGAGCTCTTCGTCGAACACATGGCGGCGCTACGGGATGACATGGGCATCTCGGGACAGGAGCTGCTCGCGTACGGGCGGGTTGCGCCTCATGACCCGGCCGAGACGTTCACCATGACTGTGCTGGGCCTCAAGCTAAGCCGGCAGGCCAATGGCGTCTCCAAACTAAACGGAGAAGTAGCCCGCCGCCAGTGGCAGCACCTATACAATGCCGAGTCTCCAGACGAAGTGCCGATCAGTCACATTACGAACGGAATCCACCTCCCCACGTGGGCCGCTCCGCTCACACGCGCCTTTCTAGACCAGCGGCTCGGTAACTGGATCGAGAACCGGATGGACCCGGAATTCTGGCAGCGAATCCTTGAACTCTCGGACGAGGACTTGTGGTGGTACCGGAACACACTACGCAAGACGCTCGTGGACTTCGCCAGCGGGTACGTCCAGCAACAAAGCCTGCCACAGGTATCGAGGCTGGATCCAGAGGCGCTGACCATCGGCTTTGCCCGGCGATTCGCCACCTACAAACGCGCCCCCCTCCTCTTTCACGACGAGGAACGAGCCATCCGCCTCTTCGAGAGCATCGACCGGCCGATTCAAGTCCTTTACTCCGGAAAGGCCCACCCCGCCGACGAAGGCGGTAAGAAATTCATCCAGCAGATCTTCCGGATCAGCCAGTATCCCTCCCTCAGAGGCAAGCTCGTGATCCTTGAGAATTATAACATGGAGATCGGTAAAAGGCTGGTTTCCGGCTGCGACGTGTGGCTCAATAATCCGCGCCGTCCGATGGAGGCCAGCGGTACCAGCGGCCAGAAGGTGGGCGTACATGGCGGCTTAAACGTATCCATTCTGGACGGCTGGTGGCCCGAAGGATACGACGGCAAGAACGGCTGGCCCATAGGGACCGATGCCTCGGCTGAGTACATGGACCCTGACGAACAGGACGACCAGGATGCGGCCCTGCTCTACAACGTCCTGGAACGAGAGGTTATTCCGGCTTTCTACGAGCGCGATGAACAGGGCATACCGACGAGGTGGACCGCCCGCATGCGCCACGCCATGGCGGTTCTCCCTTATCAGTTCAGCGCGGAACGCATGGTGGCAGACTACATCGAACAGATGTACCAGCCTGAGTCCATCGTGCGCTGAGCCGCGCCCGAACAGGCAGCGTTAAGGGGGTACCGTGAGAGGTGCCCCCCTTTCGTTTATCCATCCTGCACGAGCACGGTGGACGTACTCTGCGGACGGTCTTCCGATGCGGCCAATATGGTGCCTGTCCGGCTGTCCTCGGAGGCGTTTCGGATCGGGTGATTCATGTCCTGCTCGTCCGCCGGGACGATATCCAGGATAATACGGGAGTTGAAATCGTACGTCAGGTAATTGTAGATCCAGTTGAAGAGCACGTCTATCTGGTTGCGGAAGCCTACGAGTTTTGCAATGTGCAGGGTCACCCACATGAGCCATGCGACGAACCCCTTGAACTTGAGACCGCCTGCAAGCTGCGCGATGGCGTCGCTTCGCCCGATGGTAGCCATTGTGCCGGGATCGCGATAAACGAAGGGCACTGTGGGGCGGCCCGCAATGCGATTCACGGCTTGCCGGGCCGCGTGGCGGCCCTGCTGAATGGCGACCGTCGCCAACTGCGGGTACATTTGCCCCTCCTGATCCTCAGCACCCGCCATGTCGCCCACCACGAATATCTCCGGGTAATCAGGCAGGCTCAAATCGGGCTCAACGACGAGGCGCCCCCCTCGGTGCTTCGGGGTGCCAACCACATCCACTAGCGGGTTCGCCGTGATACCCGCTGCCCATATGAGCGTCTGTGTCGGTATGCGCTCACCGCCTTTCAAATACACCGCGTTTGACTCCACGCTCGCAACGGTAGCACCGGTAAGCACTTCGACGCCGCGTTTTTCGAGCGCCTTGCGGGTGTACTCGGCCAGGTTTTCGTCGAATGAACCGAGGAGATGTGGTGTGGCCTCGATCAGGATGACGCGAGCCTGGCTGGTGTCTATACGGCGAAAATCGTCGTGGAGCACTTTGTTAAAGAGCTCGCTAAGCTGGCCAGCCAGTTCCACGCCCGTGGGGCCGCCGCCGACGATGACAAAATTCATCGCCCCTTCCCCAACGCCGTCCTGGTCTCGTTCACACTTCTCGAACTGGCGGAGAACGTGGTTCCGAACGTGCAGGGCGGACGGAATCGTCTTCATCGGCAGTGAGAACTCCTCCGCGCCGGGCACTCCGAAGTAGTTGGTTACCGCGCCTCCAGCCAGGATGAGATAGTCATAAGAAAGAGGCGGACCCTCCTCTAAGACCAAGAGACGGTCATCCTTGTGAATCTCTTTGATCTTACCGAGCTGGAAGAACACGTTGCGCCTGCGCCGAAACAGGTCGCGTACCGGGTGCACAATCTCATCGGGTTCCAGCCCTGCCGTAGCGACCTGATAGAGCAAGGGCTGGAACAGATGATAGTTGTTGCGGTCGATCAGGGTAATCTCCACCGGTGCCTTCGAGAGTGCTTTCGCAGCATTCAGGCCGCCAAAGCCTGCTCCGACGATGGCCACGCGGGGGTTCTTCGATTTCGCCATTGTCATCTCCTCCTTGTGGGAGTGATTCATGTCAGGCGATTCGCCATCTCTATCTTCGCCA
>DASSAV010000076.1:0-3378 GCA_035699265.1 Rhodothermales bacterium | reverse complement strand
TTGCCGATCTCGACCTGCGCCTTGTAGGGCATGCCGTCGGCGGAGAAGACCATCACGATGTGGATCGTCTCGCCGGGCGCCATCTCGTAGGGACCGTAGGTCACCGTCGGCGCGAACCCACCCTGGCTCTTGCCGCCGCTGGCATCCGCCGTCGGATTCCAGAACTCTCCGTTCGGCTGGATCAACTCGGCGTAAGTAGGCTGCACGCGGCCTACGTCCATGACCAGGTTGTAGTATTCGTTTTGCCCGTGGCCGTCCGACATGAGCGCACCGTCCTGGTCATAGTAGCCGATCGAGGAGGGCTGGTTGGCTATATCGAAGGTCGGGTCCGTCGCGGAGTTCGGGGCATAGAGGGTCATCTGGCCATCCATGTCCGATCCCGAGAGGCGTCCAACCGTGTCCGCCGAAGACACGAAGTCGGTGTTGTACGCCTCGACGAGCGGCATGCCGATGTTGGTGAAGCCGTGGTTATCGAAGCCGGGCTCGTAGCCGTACCAGGCGTAGACGGCTGTGAAGTCCACCGGGAACGTAGAGTGGCCGTCGCCGACGACATCGATCATGTTGAATTTGCCCCAGACCTGGCCGGCAGAAGCTTGCTGTGACGCCTGCTCGCTCCCGCGCCAGCGGAAGAGCCACATGAACTCGACCCCGTGCAGCGTCTGATCCGCAAGCTCGGGTTCCGGATCGTCGTCGGTGTTGCCGGTGTTGGTGAAGAAGTATTCCGCGATCTGGTATTCGTCCTGATACCGATTGCCGTAGGCGTAGACGCGGCGCTTGGCCGTGATGCCCGGAAGCTGGTTCCAGATGGTTTCGACGACGCGGTCGGCGGGCAGGTTGGGGTCGACGCTGTCCACCACGGCGATGTGGTTGTAGGAGTCGAGCCCGTCTACCTTGACGCTTATATCGGGCCACTTGCTGTAGAGCTTGCTGGAGATCGGGAAGCCGACGTCGACGCCTGCCGTGCGGGGACCCGTGCGGGAGACGAAGTAGTCATGCGGGTCGCCGTTCATGTCCGTCCAGTCCGTGGTGCCGATCCAGAAGCCTTCCGCGCGGCTCTGGACACTGTTGCGCTGGATAGCCGGGTGCTCCCACCCCTGCGGGGCCGTACAGGTGCCCGTCTCGCAGTTGGCGCCGAGCTGGACGTAGTTGCTCTGGAAATCGCCGATGTCCAGCCACTTGGTCGTAAGCTGGGCTTTCGCTTCACCCGCGCCCAGGAGCACGAACGCAGCAACGGCGAAGGCCGGCACGATGTGTTTGAAGGAGGAGGATCTCATATGCTGTAGTAAAGAATAGGGCCTGTGTGAGCAGCTTCCGATTCGACGGCGGTTCGGGGTGACCTGGCCCGCAGGCGTCGAGCGCACTGGTCGACGCCTGCGGTAGCCGGTCCGAATCGCACTCGAATCAGAACGTGTACCGGATGCCGAGCGTCACGCGGCGGGGATTCAGGAAGGTGGTGAAGGTGATGTTGGGCATATCGATGTACGCCTTATTGTCCAGCACCTTCTTCACGTCACCAGAGGGGACCTCCGTCCAGGAACTGCCCTGCCACTGGTAGTACTTCCCGGAATCCTGCGCCCAGACCCATGCTCTCGCCTGATCGGCTGCCGGAGCATCCTCAGGTGCGGAAAGTTCCGCCTTGATGGGCTGGAAAGCGACCCCATCCTTACGATAATCGCCAGGCTTGTCACCGCCGGGGATGTTCGTATAGGGTGGCGACTGGCCTTCAGGCAACTGGCTGAAGGTATCCCCGTCCAGGTGCAGCGACTGCATGTAGTCGTTGAAGTCCGTCCCGGCCCCGATTACGAACGCGGTGTTCCGGTACAGGTAGCGCGTGTTCAACAAGTTGGATACGTCGGCGAACAACTGCACGTCTCCGGCCGGCGTATTCAACTGTTTCGTGAGCCGCAGGTCTACGTTCGTATAGTCGGTGTAGCGGACGTTATTACGCACCCACTTGTTGCTGCCGGTGCCGAACCACGTGAACGTCTGACCCTGACGCCACTCGCCCAACAGGCTAAGGCGCCAGTCACCCAGCGGATGTGCGCCGGCTACCGTCGGACCGTAGCCTTTCGGGGAGAGGAAGATCAGGTTGACGCGGGCGTACGGCTCGGCGACGGGCAGGCTCAGGCGATAGTCCGTGGCCGACCGCAGCCAGTTCTGCATGTCCGTGGTGCTCTCGTGGAATTCATCATACCCGAAGTTTCCGGACTTGGTCTGCGTGTACGTGAAGTTCGCGAAGCCTTGGAAGTACCGCCCCCGGTTCTTGGTCAGCGAGAGCTCAAAGCCGCGGATGTCTCGATAGTGCCACGGCTCGGTCTTGTCGTAGGTCACTTCGTTGCCCAGGCTGAAATACGAGACGCTGCGGGACTCATCCTTTACGTCGCGGTAGAAGCCCGATATGCGGAGCAAGAACTTGTTGAACAGGTTCTGGTCGAATCCGAGCTCGTACGCTACGGTCTTGGGCATCGGCGCCCGGGGGTTGCCGATCACATCGACGCCGCCGTTCTTTGACTGCTGGATCCCGAAGATATTCGACGGATTCAGCATCTGGCGGAAGTGGCCGTAGTTGAAGTACAGCTTGCTGTTGACCGTGATCGGGAACGAAATGCCGATACGAGGGCTGATCGAGACCTGCGCCTTGACAGCCTCTTTCGGAAGATTCTCATTGAGGAAGTCGACCCGCTTGGCCAACGCCGGATCGTAAGCCGAATAATCCCACCAACTCGTGTTGGCGTCGAAGTAGTCCAGGCGAGCGCCGATGTTGGCGATCATGCCTTTGAACTCGAGCTTCGTCTGCGCGTACGCGCCGCCCTGGATGGGGCTCTCGTTCCACGGGAAGTCCTGCACAGGCTCTGCGCCAACGAGCCCAAGCGTGACCTGGGCGTAATGCATGTCGTAGTTGCTGTACATCAACTCGGCGCCGGTCTGCAACTGGAGGAAGCGGTTCAATTGGCTGGTCAGATCGAACCGGCCCGTCCAGACCTGCACGTCGGAGGTATCGCGGGTCTTGTTCCAGTGACTGCCGATGGACTCACCGGAGAGCAGGTTGTTGCCGCGTCCGGAGAAACCCAGCGGCTCCTCGCCAATGCAGTAGGGCTGCTTGATGCCATCCCCGTTGATGTCCGATGCACCGCCGAAGCATTGTACCGCCCCCGATCCTGAAGCGAGTGCCTCCTTGCCCAGGTCCGAAAGGATCCCATTGTCATTCACGGTATAGAGCCGCCCTACGAAGGCGCCGGGCTCGCATTCCACCCCGTCAGGGCCGGCGCCTGTGTCCGGGCAGATGAACGATTCATCCCGCAGGTTGGGCATCCTGCTCCGATACTTGGAGGACATGCGCTGGAGGGTAACCTCGTAGAACGTCTTCGAGCTCAGCGT
>DASSAV010000075.1:0-6206 GCA_035699265.1 Rhodothermales bacterium | reverse complement strand
CATCCCCACCCCACCACCCCGAACCCCCGAACACAACTACCAACTACTAACTACTAACTGATAACCGCCATGCACGTAACCGTCTCCACCCCCAACGGCGACCTCATCGACGCCGACACCTTCATCGCCGGCCTGACGCCGGGCACAGAATCCCGGCCGGCGCACAAAAGTGTGCCACTCGCCAAAGAGAGCCGCCAGTCGCCCGCAGACCCCCGCGTCCTCCGCTGGGCCGAGCCCCGCATGGACGCCGCCGACCTCCTCTACTTCCTCGACGCCAACGTCTGGCATCGCCGGTGCGTACAGGTCAAGGCCCTCCTCGTCGGCGGCCTCGGCTGGCAGCTCGTGCAGGACGGTCAGGTCGTCTACGACCCCATGCGGTCCGAACAGGTACCCGACCACCCCGCCGCCCGCCTCCTCGCCCGGCCCAACGGCAACGCCATGCAGCCGCTCGACGTCATCCTCCAGCGCTTTCTGATCGACTACTACAGCCTGGGCAACGCCTACCTGGAGGTCGTGCGCGACCGCGCCGGGCGCATCGCCGAGCTCTACCACGTCCCCGGCCGCACCATGCGCCGCCACGCCCGCTTCCAGGGCTACTTCCAGGTGCGCGGCACGGAAACCGTCCTCTTCCGCAACTTCGGCGAACCCGATCCCGACGGCCGCCGGAGCGAGGTACTGCACCTCTACCAGTACGACCCGCAGGACGACTACTACGGCATGCCCGACTGGTACGCCGCCTTCGGCGCGATGGGCCTCGACCGGACCATCCTGGAGTTCAACACCTACCTGTTCAGCAATGCCCTCATGGCGCACACCGCCGTCGTTGTAGAAGGCGGGCGCCTCTCCAACGGCGCGCGCGACGCCCTGAAATCCTTCCTCCAGGCCCGCGCCACCGGCGCCAACAACGCCGGCCGCATCCTCGTCCTCGAAGACGAGCGCGACCAGATGAAAATCCGCTTCGAAAAGCTCGGACTGGACATCAACGACGTCATGATCGTCGAGGCACAGCGCCACTTCCGCGACGTGGTCGTGGCCTCCCACGGCGTCCCCCCGCGCATCCTCGGCATCATCACCCCCGGCCAGCTCGGCGCCACCGGCGAAGTCGAAGGCCAGCTCCGCACCTTCGTCGAAACCGTCCTCCGCCCCGGCCAACGCGAGCTCCAGACTGCCCTCGACGTCCTCCTCGAAGCAGTCGCCCCCGGCGCCCGCATCCGCTTCGCCGAAATGGACGCCACCGACCTCAAAAGCGACGGCGACTTCTACGACCGCATGATTCAACGCGGCGTCCTAACCCCCGAAGAAGTCCGAACCATGATAGGCCCACCGGTGGGGAGTTCGCAGGCGTAGGTTTTGCAAGTAGCAGACGTTCCAAGTTTGCGCGTGCGCTAGAAGTACACGTCATCCCCGACCCCGATCGGGGATCCAGGCAGCACAACCACACAATCTGGCAGTTTGCATCAATGGGCAGTAGTAAAAGGTAGCACTCTATTCCTGCTCTTCATACGCCAGCATCTATCCTGAATAGCTACCCCTACGAGGTCTGGAGGGAATGAACCAAGCAAAACGAGTGGAATTTAACGCACACTTTGCGTACCTAATTGGCACCGACATAGCTATTGAGGATCCCAAGACGATGACGGTCCTTGAAACACTAGAGCAATATTCGCTTTTCGATGTGGCCGTGCTGCACCACGGCTTCGCACCCTACCTCCGCGACTACGAACTCCTGGTTGAAACGGATTGGACCGAGGGCGCCGCCGGTCGGTACCAGTACCTTTTCACACATTGCGTCAATGCTGATTACGAGACCCGAGTACGAGAGGATGTGTGGCCGGAATCATGGGACGATGTGTTAACCGACTACGAGCGGTACTTGCAGGCAGGGGAGCCGTCCGGATTCGTATGGGGCGTGAATTGGGCTCTTGCATACCCCGGCTGGGAGTACCATGCTGACTCACCGCGCGCAAAGTCGTGGTCAGAGCGTCTGGGCCATTTGATGCACGAGGTAAGCCTGGAGACGAATGCTTACCTTCTCCGGCTGATCTTCCATGATGTGCGTGTCCAGAAAGTAAACGACGACACCGACCTTATCCGGCGGGTCTTCATTCCATTTGGTGAGTGAGGCTGCATCATGAGCGAGCTTCAATTTGCATCATCCCGGCTCGCGACATGAGCCGTAAAGAGCGAGAAGCCTACAGCCTGCTATGAGTAAGAAGAAATTGCCTCATTTCAAGTCGGAGGCTGAGGAGCAGGACTTCTGGGCCGATCACGACTCCACCGACTACGTCGACTGGTCGCAGGCCCGCCCCGTCCTACTGCCCAAATTGAAGCCATCGACCAGAACCATATCCCTACGTTTGCCCGAATCCATGCTGGACCAGCTAAAAGTCCTTGCAAACAAACGCGACGTACCCTACCAGTCGTTGCTCAAGATTTATCTGGCTGAACGCATCAAGGAAGAACTCGGCGGCTCCTGATGAAGGTAGTGCGGGCGCCGCCATTCGTATAAACAGAACCCCCACTCAGATCCTAACACCCCACAAGGCACCCCATGGCAACGACCTCCGAACCTCCCGCAGCAACGATCTACACGCCCCGCCCCCGCTCCCCCTACGCCCTCCTCGTCTTTATCCTCGCCATCATCGTCGCGGTAGCCGCCATCCTCTCCGGGTTCGGCTCCAGGTGGGGGTGGTGGCACTTCGGCGTCGGCTTCAGCATCCTGCGCTACGCCGCCTACGCGGGGGTCGTAGTGGCCGTGCTCTCCATCATCTCAATCATCGTCACGCGCCTCGGCTCAGGCCGGCGCGGGCTGGGGTTCTCCATCGCCGCCTTCGTCATCGCCCTCCTGACCTTCCTGGGGCCGTACCTGACGCTGCGCTACGCCCGGCAATTCCCCCCCATCCACGACGTCACCACCGACACCGACAACCCGCCGCAGTTCGTCGCCATCGCGCCCATCCGCGCCAATGCCCCCAATCCCATCGAATACGGGGGCCCGGAAGTTGCCGCTAAGCAGCACGAAGCCTTTCCCGACATCCAGCCGCTACAACTCGACCTCCCGCCCGATCAGGCCTTCCAGCGCGCGCTGGACGCGGCCAGGGACATGGGCTGGGAGATCGTCGCCGCAGACCCCGCCGCGGGCCGCATCGAAGCCACCGCCACCACCTTATGGTACGGCTTCAAGGACGACGTCGTGATCCGCCTCACCCCCCGGGACGGCGCCACCACCCTCGACGTCCGCTCCGTCTCCCGCGTAGGCGGCGGCGACCTCGGCGTCAACGCCAACCGCGTCCGCGACTACCTCGAAGAAGTCCAGGAAGAGGACTGAGCCGGCACGTGAACCTGAGCGAATAGGCAACGTAGCATTGCTGGCACGTCGGAACGACCGCTAACACCTACCCGAACCCGCTGGTTATCGACATGAGCGTACAGGAGCTTGAAGCCGAAGTCCTGAAGCTGCCCGGCCACGAGCGCGCCCGGCTGGCCGAAGTCCTGATTGCGAGCCTGGATGAAGAGGATGAAATCGCCAGAGCCTGGGCGGAGGAGGCGGAGCGCCGGTACGAAGAACTCCGCTCAGGCGCCGTTGAAGGCATTCCGGCGCAAGAAGTCTTCAAGCGAATCCGTGCCCGGCTTCAGTGAAACGCATCGCATTTCATCCATGCCCCGCTCTCCCTCCCCCCGCAAGCTCATCAAAGACCTGGAGCCCGACGAACTCCGGGACGTGATCGTCGAGCTCTGCAAGCTCTCGAAGCAAAACAAGCAGTTTCTGGAGCTGTACCTGCTCGGGTCCGACGCCGCCAGTCCCGAGCCCGTCGTAAAGGAGGCTAAAGAGAAGATCAAAGCCTGTATCATCGGGCGCGGTCAGTTCCCGAGAACCGATCTGCGCGGCGCCCGCGCCGCCATCAGGGAGTACAGCAAAGTCCTGAAAGAGTACCCGCAATCCATCGCCGAACTGAAGCTGTACTACGTCGAAATCGGCACCGTCCTCACCCATGAGTACGGCGACATGTACGAGAGCTTCTACAACTCCCTCGCGTCCGTCTTCAGGAGCTTCTGTAAGGACGTAAAGAAGCACCCCTCGCTCTACGCCGAGTTCGTGGACCGGATCGACCGCCTGAACGGCGCCGCTCATTACGTCGGCTGGGGCTACGGCGACGACATCACGTACTCCGTGCTCGACCTCCGGGAATCGGTCAGCACCGAGAAACAGTGGGGCTGATCTCCTGTGAATCTTCCGACCCTCAACGCGCAACCCATCAACCCTCAAATCCCCATACCCGGCGGTGGGCGGTCTGCCGTCGGCGGTCGATGACGCGCGATGGACTATCAGATCATCTACCCCATCCTCGACGCCTACGGCGGACCCATCCTGCTCGTCGTGTTCGTCGCGCTGCTTTACCTGGAGTACCGGCACCCCCTGCGGCGGTGGGTTCAGGGCGTCTTCTCCCGGCGGCTCCTGACCAACATCGGTGTCTCCGTACCCGCCTTCATCATCCTCCGCCTCGCCCTCATCCCGGCCGAAGTCGCCGCCGGATACTGGGCCACCGAACATCACTTCGGGCTGCTGTACCTCGTCGCCTTGCCGGGCTGGCTGTGCGCCGTCCTCGCCTTCCTGTTGCTGGACTACGTCCTGTATATCTGGCACTGGCTGAGCCACAACGTGCCTTTCCTCTGGCGTTTCCACAACGTCCACCACACCGACCTGGACCTCGGCGTTTCCACGGCAGTTCGCTTCCATTTCGGCGAGATGATCCTGAGCGGGCTGTTCCGCGTGGTGGGCGTGCTGCTCATCGGCGCCGGGCCCGTCGTCGTGCTGGTGTATGAGGTCGTCTTCGAGGCGTCCGTAGCCTTCCAGCACAGCAACTGGCGGTTGCCTATCCGGCTGGAACGTATCCTCAACCTCTTTATCATCACCCCCCGGATGCACGGCATCCACCACTCCATCTTCCGCGAAGAGACCGACTCCAACTATACCAACCTCTTCAACGTCTGGGACCGCATTCACGGCACCCTCCGCCTCGACGTCCCTCAGGAGGACATTACCATCGGCGTCCCCGGCTACCGAGACGGCTACGACCTCTCCCTCTTCGGCCTCCTCACCCTCCCTTTCCGGCACCAGAAAGACTACTGGAAACTCCCCGACGGCACCCACCCCACCCGCCACGAAACCGGCGAGAAAGACCACCTGGCCCCATAGAAACGCCCGGGCCCACATCCCCAGACCACCTTCAACCTTTCAACCTTCAACCCGCCAACAATAGCCGTTACGTTCAAGAACGTCAGCCGCTTCCTTCAAGTCGTCCACGGCAGGTGCACCGTAATCTGCAGGCGTAACCAATCACGCCACCATTGCAGACCAATAGGTCACCGCCATGAAAACCAAACTCGTTCGTTTCTCGACCACCTACTGGTGGGTTTTCGTCGTCCTAATCCTGAACGCCGGGTTCTTCTCGGCCTGTTCGTCCAGCCTCGGCGAACACATCGCCCGCTACCAACACCTTCGCGCCTACGCTGAGGCAAACGGGGAAGAGCGGGACTACTCCCGCCGCCGCACCTCTGGGAATAGCCTCTACCAGGCCGCCTTTCAGCCGAAGGTCGACCCCATCCCCCTGAACCAGCTCCATAGCTGGACGCTGTACCTCGAAACACCGGATGGACGGCCCGTCGAAGGAGCCACGATCACGGTCGACGGCGGCATGCCCGAGCACGGCCACGGGCTGCCGACGAAGCCGCAGGTCACACGTTCCCTCGGCGGCGGCGACTATCTCGTGGAGGGCATGAAGTTCCAGATGCCGGGCTGGTGGGTCGTCCAGTTCAAGGTCACCTCTCCCGAAGGCTCCGACACGGTGTCCTTCAATCTCTCCCTGTAGGTGACGGACATGAACCGAACCATACGCCTGCTGGCGGCGGCTCTCGTGGGTACTACCATCGGAGCCGCCGTCCTCCTGGCCCCCTCGCCTGCAACGTGGAGTCCGAAAGAACGCGAAACCCTGCGCTCGCTCTGGATCGGGAGCCTTCCCGCGCTCCCCCCGGATCCTTCCAACCAGTACGGCGACGATCCCGCGGCCGCCGCGCTCGGACACCGGTTGTTCTTCGATACCCGACTGAGTGCCAACGGGCTGGTGTCTTGCGCCACGTGCCACAAACCGGGCCGCGACTTCCAGGACGATCTCCCGCTCGCAAACGGCGTCGGGCGCACCGCCCGC
>DASSAV010000074.1:0-5197 GCA_035699265.1 Rhodothermales bacterium | reverse complement strand
GACGATCCGGTCGGCGGAAGCCGTCACGTGGGAGAGCACAGCGGGATTCCACTGGTAGATGCCGTCGCGTCCGAGCGAGAGGCCGCCCGTCTCGTGGTCGGAGGTGCCGACGATGAGCGTGTTGCCCGTGCGCCGGGCGTACGTCACCGCCACCTCCATCGCCTCGTCGTAAGCACGAACGTCCTGTACTTCGGGAGCGGGGTCGTTTTGATGGCCCGCAACGTCGATGAAACTGGCTTCCACCATGAGGAAGAAGCCGTCAGGATCGTCGTCGAGCAGGTCGATTGCCCTTTTCGCCATCTGGGCCAGACTGGGGAGCTGTGTCGTGTCCCGGTCAATGTCGAAACCCATGGCGGCGTCCGCAAACAGGCCCAGCACGGGCGCGCGGAGCGAACCCATGAAGGCGTCTTTGTCTCGCACGACCTGATAGCCTTTCGTACGAGCCTCTTCGATCAGGTCGCGCCCGTCCCTCCGGGAGCCGCCTTCCGTGAGGAAGTACGAGGCGCCCCCGCCAAACAGAACCTCGACGCCGTGGTCGAGCATCTGTGCCGCAATCTCATGCTGCATGCTGCGTTCGGGCACGTGCGACGCGAAGGCCGCCGGTGTGGCATCGGTGATTTCGCAGGTGACGACGAGGCCGGTCGCCATGCCGCGTGTTTCGGCGGCCTCCAGTACGGTGCCCACGGGATGCTTCAACGTGTCCACGGAGATCGCGCCGTTGTAGGTGTGGACGCCCGCCGCGTACGCCGTTGCCCCGGCGGCTGAGTCGGTGACGCGGCTGCTCGTGGAGCGGGTGCGTATGGAGCCCACCTCGATCTCGTCCAGCGTCAGCCCCGAACCACCCAGCACGTCGTTGACGTAGTCGCGCGTCATAGTCACGGCAGCGGGACCCATCCCGTCGGAAACGAACAGAATGACGTTCCTGGGCCTTGCTGGCGGCTCTACCCCCTCCTCCAGGTGTCGGGTGTGCGGTCGATATGCTTCCGGCACTGATGCCGCAAACGCGCCGGAGTGATACGTGGACGTCTGGCAGGTAATCGCCAGAAAAGCGAAGAGGACGGAGCGTCTGAGCGCGCGCATTCAGATCGTGTGGTAGGCGGTTCCGGGAGCCGTGAGGATGTGTACTACGACAAAGACGCCATGCTCCCGCCTGCCTGCACGTCAGGCCAAAGCTCGGGAGGACCGGACAAAACGCACAGCCGCGTCCGAAGCAGTAATAATGCAATATATGCCGTCAATCGCTCAATGGCACGTCCGCTTTCATGGTTCTTGCTCGCTAGCAGCCAACGTGAGCGTGTCGTAGACCTGCTGCACGGTCCCCGCGCGTGGACCCAGGCGAGGCGTTTCGATGACGACCAGGGTACCCTCTCGAATCGAAACGGCCCGTCCGGTCAGTAGCTGGACCAGTGTGCCCACGTCGGGCTGATGTCCGACCGTCATGAGTCGTTCCGGTCCGCCATGCAATTCGTACACGTCCTGTAGGTCGCTCATGCCGCAGCCGGGCGCCAGAAGCACCTCCCTTTCCGGTGAAAGGCCCCAGGCATCGGCCATGATCTCGGCCGTCTGCCGGGCACGGAGATAGGGGCTGTGGAGGAGGATATCCGGCGCTGCCAGAACCTCCCTGAGCGTGCGGGCAGCCTTTGCCAATACGTCGCGGCCATGGCCGGTCAACGCGCGCGCGTAGTCTTCGCCGCCCGAGACCGGGCGTTCCGCAATGCCGTGCCGCATCAGGTAAAGGATCATAGCCAGGAGAAAGGAGGGGTTTACCAGGTACGAAAGGGCGGCGTCAGCGCAGACTGGAGGCGTCTTCCTGCTTCCGTTCCATGATCGTCAACCCTTTCGACGTTCCAAGCACGACGTCGCCCCTTTGTGAGAAACCAAAGTATACGATGACCACGTCTGGAGACTGTGTCAGCTCCGGGTGTCGCATCCAGATACCATCTTCGTAGTGCGCGATTTCCCTTTGCGAGGCTACCCAGACCTCATCCCCGCGGCAGGCGACGTGGCGCAATTCTCCGAGAGGAGATGGTGGCTTGATCACCTCCAGTATTAGCTTATCGGGGTCGGCCTTGAAGATTTCATTGAGCTCCGAAGTGATCCAAACATTACCGGTACCGTCCTCACAGAGGCCGTTCAGCTTGAACAGAGACTCACCTTGGACGGAATCGATGGTTTGCCATCGCTCATCCGCATATACGTTGATGCCCCATTCCGTCGTCGTCCAGACCTGGTCCAGGTGATCCACGAGCAACGCCGTAATCCGATCCTGGATTAATCCATCGTCCGAGTCGAAGTAGGTGGACCGGTCGCCAGCTATTCTCAGCACGAAAGGCGACCAGTTTCCCAGCCCTCCGGAAACCCAGATGTTATTCCTCGAATCGCGCGCCAGGCCCACCAGGTAATCGCTATCCTTCTTGATTGGTAAACTATACCAGTCGGAACCATCGAACTTTACCAAGACGCTGCGCCCACTGGCCCAGAGGTTTCCTTCTCGATCAAAAAGGAGGTCCGTAAAGGCATGCCCTCGCTGCCCGTCATAGGGTCGAAATGTGTACAGAGAATCAAGCGCCAGATCATACCTGAAAATCCCGTCGTAGGTAGACACCCAGAAGGAATGCGGCGCATCTTCAGCAAAGGAGGAGATGAGTTGTTCGCCTAAGTAGCGATACTGATAGAAGGTGTCACTCTGGGCATATGCTGAGAAAGGAAGACCCAGTATGCAGAAGCAGCATAAGAGTTTGCGCATCATAGCCGTCTGTTTTATGACCACTTGTTCCGATTCCGATCCAGTCAATCGAGACGAAGGCAGTGCGCCAGGCCGGAGTGCGCCACCATTCGTGCAGAAGGCGAAAAGATACCGGTATCCAGCATGCCAGATGCTCACAGTCGATGACGCCCTCTAATCTACCGAAATACCAGCTTGATTTGTCAGAATATTGACAGACATCAACGTGGTGCTAAACGTTAATTGCCCACAATACATCGCCCAGACGCCCACATTTTAGAGTAGAGGAGGCATACATGAAAGTCACCGTCATTGGAGCCGGAAACGTCGGAGCCACCGCTGCTGAGTGCGTGGCCCGGAAGGACATGGTGAAGGAGGTCGTCCTGATCGACATCGTCGAAGGACTCCCCCAGGGAAAGGCCCTCGATATGCAGGAGGCCGCCCCCATTCATCTCTTCGACACGCGCGTGCGCGGCACCAACGACTATGCGGACACGGCCAACTCCGACGTCTGTGTCATCACGGCGGGGCTCGCCCGCAAGCCCGGCATGAGCCGTGACGATCTGCTCGGCAAGAACGCCAGCATCGTCCGGTCGGTTACAGAACAGTTCGTGTCGCGCAGCCCCAATGCCATCATCATCGTCGTCTCCAACCCGCTGGACGTGATGACGTACGTGGCGTACACGGCGAGCGGCTTCCCGAACAACCGCGTGATGGGCATGGCCGGCGTGCTGGATACCGCCCGCTACCGCGCGTTCATCGCCACGGAGTTGGGCGTCTCCGTCCGCGGCATCCAGGCGCTGCTCATGGGCGGCCACGGCGACACGATGGTGCCCCTCCCCCGATTCACCATGGTCGGCGGCGTGCCGCTTACGGAACTGCTCGGCGAGCAGAAGATCAATGAAATCGTAGAGCGTACGAAGTTCGGCGGCGGCGAGATCGTGAAGCTGATGGGCACGTCGGCCTGGTATGCGCCCGGTGCGGCGGCGGCGGAGATGGTGGAGGCCATCGTGAAAGATTCAGGGCGCATCCTCCCCTGCGCCGCGATGTTCACCGGACAATACGGCTCCCAAGATCTGTTCATCGGCGTACCCGTTCGGCTCGGCCGAGGCGGCATCGAGGAAATCATTGAGGTCGAGTTGAACGAAGCCGAAAAGCAGCTTCTCAAGCAATCCGCCGATGCTGTGAAGGCCGGCGTCGCCGACCTGGAGCGCATCCTGCAAGCCCCCGCCTGATATCCTTCTCCATTTTGGATTTTGGATTCACCCCCTCTCCCTCTGATACGAATCGTTCATGCCTGTAGGCCGGCACCGCAGAGGATGAAAACGCATCCAGGTAGGGACATCTCGGCGAGATGTCCCTACCTGGATATAGAGGGACACACCGTTGGGATGTCAGCCTGTACCGGCATCAGACCAGGAAATGGGTTCAGTACGAACTCGTATTCAGCCTGTCGAACAGCGCTTTTGTGGCGGCGAAGCGGGACGGGTCGTTGACGTCGAAGTACCAGAATCGCTCCACGTCACCCTTATTGATGAGCAGTTGGAGCGTGCCCTGCGACTTGTGGGCGGCGATCACCCAGTTGACGATGACCTGGTGGTCCAGCAGGTGGTCGCTTTCGAGCGGCTGGTGGCGGTCGAACGAGAAGGCAGGCTCACCACCGTTCACGTTGGTGATGGGATAGCCGGGCAGGCCGGTGAAGGTGAGCGTGGAGTCCTTCGGGAACATCATGCCTCCCAGCACGACGGGGCGGAGCGCGGGATCGAGCTTCGTCGCCGTTTCGAGCGCCAGGATGGAAGCCGCTTTGTGATGCCCGTGCTGGCTCGGCTCCGGCAACAGGACGAACACGTAGTCGTAATCGCCATCGCTCATGATCCTGTGGAGGCGGTGGCGGACGGCGGCCACGTCCCAGACGTGCTGCAGGATGGTGTCCACGTTGGTCGTATACATGTTGTCGAGCTCGTCCATGAAGAAGTATTTCCGCAGGCCGAGGATCTTGCCCCCTTCCATCACTTCTCGCTTGCGCACGGCGGGGAGGTACTGACGCGCGTGCGGCTCATCGGCGAGGGGCAGGTGATAGATGGGTTCTGCGAGCATGGCGTAGTCGTACCCGGCGCTGCCGTCGGTGATCACCGCCAGGTCCACTTTGGCGCCGAACGCATGGGTCAGGCGGTAGAGGGTCGCCGCGTACATCGTCTCGTCGTCCGGGTGTGCGGAAACGACGAGGACCTTCATATCTTCCGGCGCCTGCGCGAGCGCGCGCCCAGAGACGAGCAGCACGAGGAGCAGGAATGCAAGGGATCGGAAAGACTTGACGGTGCGAGGCATCTGTATATCCCGGGGCAAAGTTCGATGGGCAACTGAAAACTGACTATTCTCTGCCCGGAATATACGTGCTATGGATCTACAGCACATTGCAGCGGCCTGCCTGATCGTCCTCACCATCATCGGCGTGGCGGCGGGGCGCTACCC
>DASSAV010000073.1:0-9223 GCA_035699265.1 Rhodothermales bacterium | reverse complement strand
TCAGACGGAACACTTCGGACAGATCCCTCCTCGCAAGCTCGTCGGGATGACGCAAGGGGGACGAGGTGGAAGCAAAACGTATGCACTACGAAATGGTAGAAGTGATATGAGTAGTGCTCGTTTCTGGCCTCAGAACTGCCGGGATCAGCAACCGGGCCTGTAAAATACACGAGGGGGTATGTGGTAGCACATACCCCCTCGTCATATTTGCTCTAAACCACACACGTCGGGCCAGGGAGGCCTGTCCGGTCTGTGCGGGGGAGATACTGTCCTTAGTGGCCTCCTGTGATGCCGAAGCATCCGGGACAGATCAGCCGCACAAGCCGAAGCGAGCAGGTCTAGATGCTATTTCGATCGATGACGATCCTTCCCTACATGCCGGTCGTGTCCATCTCCATCATCATGGTGTCCGTCATCGTCGTATCCATCATGGTGGTCGTATCCATGGGGGCGGGCATCCCCGGCGCAACCGTCGTTGTGTCGGTAGCGGGGCCTTCCGCTTCGTTGTTGGTGCAGGCGGCCAGCGCAAGAGGCGCGGCCAGCATCGCCGTCAGAAGGATAACCTGGGTGAGTTTGCGTGCCATCGTCGTCTTTTTCGTTGGTGACTGACTTTTGAGTGTCGCTTCTTACGCGCTATTTCGGAAAAGGTACGGCGTAGCGCATGCCGTAGCGGTAATTTCCAGATTTATTTCCCACTTTTCAATCTCCTCTGGCTTCGGGCACAACATACAAAACGGCGCTAGATACCTGAACCTTATGCACTTACGTGATAAATCCTTTTGTCCGAAATTTTTCAGGCGTATCGCGCGTTACGGCGCGGGCAGTCTGCCGAACACCTGACACCCTCGATATCGGCAAGCCCACCCGCTTGCGCATGATCCACAAACCTGCAAACCCTACCTTTCATGCTTCATTCGCCAGGCCCCGCGTGTAGAGGATTCCATTGCACTGACCGCCAACGAACGCCGCCTGTCGGTTCTCATGCTCTACGTGCAGGTTTGCACCGCCTGCGCAGCCACGAATGAGCCTGTCCTTCTTCCGCCTGGTACAGGAGCCCGGAGGCGTGCATACCTTCGAGATCGCCGGGGCGTCCAGGAACGGAACGGATGTTGTTGCGGCTCCGGTATACCCCGCGCCGATTTGACGTTGAAAAGCTGACCGCCGCGAACCAAGCGCCGATGCGTTTCCCCTCGGATTTCGTAAGGAACATCTACCCCCGCACACTCCTCCTCTTCGAGCGGGACATCGACTGGCGGATCACGGGGCGGTGGACCCTCTATGCCGCGCTCGTGGGCGTGGTGACAGCCCTGGCGGCCCTCCTGTTTGCGAAAGCCGTGGCGCTACTCGGTAGCGTGCTCCTGATAAATGGAGCAGGATACTCCATGCCCTTCCCGGGAGGCGAGGCTCCGAAAGCGTTCATCTTTCACATGAGCCGGGCCTTGCACCCGGCGAGGCCGTGGCTGCTACCGATCCTGCCAGCGCTCGGCGGGCTGGCTGCCGGCTGGGTCGTTTACAGGTTCGCCCCCGAAGCCCAGGGGCACGGCACCGATGCCGTGATCAATGCCTTCCATCAGAAGAAGGGCAACATCCCCGGCAAGGTACCCCTCGTAAAAGCCATCGCCTCGACGATCACGATCGGCACGGGCGGAAGTGCTGGCCGCGAGGGGCCCGCTGCGCAGATCGGGGCGGGCCTCGGCTCGCTCATCGCGCGCCGGTTCGGGCTGAGCGACCGCGAGCGGCGCATCCTGCTGGTGACCGGCATCGCAGCGGGCATCGCCAGCATCTTCCGTGCCCCGCTGGGGGGCGCCATCTTCGCGGTGGAAGTGCTGTATCGGGAAGATATCGAGTCGGAGGCCCTCATGCCCGCCGTCATTGCAGGCATCACGGGTTATTCCGTCTACAGCAGCCTTACCGAATCGGGTGCGGTGTTCATCACACCCTCGTTCCGATTCGTCAATCCCCTTGCGATGCTGCCGCTGCTGATCTTCGCCGTGCTCTGCGCCGTGCTGGGCATCCTGTACGTGAACATCTTCTACGGCACGAAACGGCGCATCTTCGATCCGATGCGGGTACCGGTCTGGCTGAAGCCAGCCATAGGCGGACTGGCCGTCGGCTGCATCGCCCTCTTCTTCCCGGCCGTGCTGGGGTCGAGCTACGGCTGGCTCCAGCAGGCGATCGACGGCAACCTGCCCGTCACGCTCATGCTGTTGCTGGCCTTCGCCAAGATGGTCTCCACCTCCCTCACGCTCGCATCTGGCGGATCGGGCGGCACCTTCGCGCCTTCACTGGTTATCGGCGGCATGCTGGGCGGTGTTTTCGGGAACGTGCTTCAGTATATCATGCCGAACATCGTGGTGCAGCCGGAGGCATACGTGATGATCGGTATGGCGACGTTCATGGCAGGCGCCGCAAACGTGCCGCTGGCAACGACGATCATGATCTCTGAGATCACGGGCAGCTACACCCTTCTGGTACCGCTGCTCCTATCGTGCGTGGTCGTTCACGTGACGTCTCGGCGCTGGAGCCTGTACCACGAGCAAGTGCCGACACACCAGGACTCGCCTGCGCACCGGGCCGGCATGGCACCGGACCTGCTTCGGCAGACGAAGGTGGCGACCGTGGTGGAACACCCGGTGTATTATCATACCCTCGTGCAGAACCACACCTTGCCGGAACTGCTGAGTGTATTCTCCCGCACGAAGGAAATGCTGCTGCCTGTAATCAAGCTGGATACGGTGGTCGAGCCCGGCACGACACCCTATACCGGGCTCGTGCTGCTGGAAGACGTACAGGCGCTGCTGGCGTCGGAGGAATCCGTCAAGAGCATCCTCATCGTCGCCGACATACAGGTGCCTTTCGCGGCTGTCCACCTGGACGATACGCTGGACAAGGTGCTGGATACTTTCGTGGAGACGGAGTATCCGGAACTGCCGGTCATCAATGACAAGGGGCTGATCGTCGGCTTTATCAAGCAGGGGCAGGTCATCAACGAGTATTACCGCACGTACATCCGACAGAAAGCGGAAGAGGAAGCGCTGGCGTAGGATTCTACTTCCTTTCCCGCTCCGTAACGATCAGGATCCAGCAAGGCAACATCGCCACGTTCTCCTATTGCCTTGAATGTCTCGCTGCATCTTACGTGGTCGAGCAGAGGCCTTGGGTAAGGAGCGGTTGCGAGTTGAACACTTGCATTTGACGTCCAGACGTCATATATTTTAATTGATCCGATCATGTACACGCGCCGCTATGCAAGCTCGAAACAGCCCGGGAGAGATCAGAGACGCGATCCTTGCATCACTGGAGCTACTGGGCGGAGAAGCATCCATTACAGAAATACAGGAAGGAGTTTCTGAACTCATTGGTCACCCGGTACCGGCGTCATCCGTCAGATCCTATCTGCAACTGAATACCCCGACGGTATTCACGCGGACCGGCAGGGGGCGATATACGCTGGGCGCGGTACATGAAGAAGCCGGGGTATACAGCACATCCAGTGTCGATTACACTCCTGTAGCCGAGTTTGGGCGCGCCCGGCTGTTTCAGGCGGACTGCCTTGCATGGCTGCGCCAGCAGGACAGCAACAGTATCCACGCGGTAGTTACAGACCCCCCATACGGACTCGTTGAATACACGGCGTCGGAGCAGGCAAAGCTGCGGGCCGGACGCGGCGGGGTATGGCGAATTCCACCTTCCTTCGACGGACATACTCGATCCCCACTTCCGCGATTTACGACCCTGACACGGGATCAACTTAGCGACCTCTTTCACTTTTTTCAAAGGTGGTCCAGGGCTATTCACCGGGTCCTTGTACCTGGCGGCCACGTCTTCATCGCTTCCAATCCCCTGGTCTCTTACATGATCTCCCAGGCCGCTGTTGCTGGAGGTTTCGAGCGGCGAGGGGAAATCATCCGGCTCGTCATGACCATGCGGGGCGGGGATCGGCCTAAAAATGCCCACGAGGAGTTCTCGGACGTGAGCGTGATGCCCCGGTCGATGTGGGAACCTTGGCTGCTCTTTCGGAAGCCTCTTGAGGGAAGGGTACAGGACAACCTGCGTAAGTGGAAGACTGGTGGGCTCCGAAGGATTTCCGACGCACGGCCTTTTGGGGACGTCATCAAGTCTCAACCGACCAGGACCTCGGAAAAGAAGATTGCACCCCATCCCAGTCTCAAGCCGCAAGCATTCCTCCGCCAGATCGTGCGTGCCTCTTTGCCGCTCGGGGAGGGTATTGTACTCGATCCCTTTGCCGGTTCGGGGTCCACGCTTGCCGCCGCTAATGCAGTCGGCTATGAAAGCATAGGTGTGGAGATTGATCCGAGGTACGTGGAGATCGCCAGAACCGCCGTGTCTAGGCTGGCGGAGATCATGGTAAAAGAGGATATTTAGGGGCGGTAGATCCAATTGGTTTTGAGCTTAGCGATCCCTTCTTTGTGCAGTGTTGCCGTCCGCGTCCCAAGCTCGCTCCGAGCATTTTTTCGGAAATCCTCGACCGTGACGTGGCCTAAATAGACCTCGGTGAACCGTGACGGATTCCGCCGAAACGCAGGTTCCGTCTCGTTATCCACCTGGTAGACAAATACGCACATCCATTGGTCTCTCGCACCGTGCGTATCGACAGCTCCGCCGGACTTGCGCGTCGTCTTTATCTCAACTCCCATTGAACCGGCCTTCACGGAATCGCTTGGGTAGTACCCGTGAACAATGAGATCGGGATGTCCATGGTGGTAGTGATTCTCAGCCAGTGTTCGCGAATGTTTGGCGAGGCTGGACGTGAGCATGTCAGAAAGAAGGCCTGATGTGATCGCGGTGCGGAGCATATCGTCCAGACGTGCGAGTCCCTTACCTACCAGGTGTGTGTTTACATCGTGGAAGAAGTCGTAAGATATCCTGCATTGCGATCTCGAAGTCCTTCAACCGTAGCTCGAAGGGTAATTCGGCTTCTTTGTTGAATGCATCAACGTCGACAATCTCGTGGATTAACATTGGGCGTCGTCAGCTAGGTCTCTCGAATATGACCGATCCCGCCTCCAGATTCCGCTCCAGTACGAATACCTCCGGAGCATTGCCGAACTGCTTCTGATAGGCTGTGGTCAATTTCTCCCGCAGGGCGGGCACGGTGCCTTTCCGCACGAGGTTGACGGTGCAGCCGCCGAAGCCGGCGCCGGTGAGACGGGCTCCGAGGGTGCCGTCTACCTGGAGGGCCGTGTCTACCAGCAAGTCCAGTTGGGGGGAACTGACCTCGTACAGGTCGCGCAGGCTCTCGTGGGACTGCGTCATGAGTCGACCAAAATCCTCCATGCGGCCATGTTCCAGCGCCTCTTTGCCTTCCAGGACGCGCCGGTTCTCCGAGACCACGTGGAGGCAGCGCTTGCGGATATGTTCCGGCAACTCGTACCCATGCTCGTCCAGCATCATCAAGGAAACATCGCGCAGGGCCTGGATGGAGGGATCGAAGCGGCGGAAGAAGGCGACGCCTTCCTCGCACTCGGCGCGGCGCTGGTTGTAGGCGGAGCGTGCCAGCGAACGGGGCGCCTTGCTGTCCACGATCACGATGACCATTTCCCCCAGCCGGACGGGGACGTGTTCATAGGCCAGCGACCGGCAATCCAGGAAGAGGGCGTGTCCCTCCTTGCCGAGCCGGGCGGCAAACTGGTCCATGATGCCGCAGTGGACGCCGGCGTACTGGTGCTCCACCTGCTGGCAAAGCAGGGCGGAGTCTTTGGGATCGAGGGGAAAGGCGAACAGGAGTTGCAGGGCCACTACCATGGCCACCTCCAGCGCTGCGGAAGAACTGAGGCCCGAGCCGAGCGGCACGTCGCCGTAGACAGCCGCCTCGAAGCCGCTGTCGATCAGGCTGCGCTGGAGGAGCTCCTGCACGACGCCGGTGACGTAACTGGCCCAGCTTGAGGACGGGACGTCTGGGCGGTCGTCGAGCGGGTAGGCTACCTCCTGGCCCATGTTGAGAGAGAGCAGGCGCACGGCGCCGTCCGTCCGCTTGCGCAGGGCGACGTACACGGCCCGGTCGATGGTCATCGGGAAGACGAAGCCGTCGTTATAGTCGGTGTGGTCGCCGATGAGATTGACCCGGCCCGGCGCGAGGGCGACGTGCACGCCCGAGCCCGGCCCGAAATGCTGTTCCAGGGCGGTCCGTACCTGTTCAGCAGGGAACGTTATACCAGATCCGGCCGAATCGTGCGGTTCGTGGAGAAGACGCAAACCACCCCCGGCCCCTCCTTGGAAAGGAGGGGAGTTTGGGGAGCCGGTCCCGGAATCCTGCGAGGTCGAAGCCGTCATGCTTCGTTGCGCTTATCGCTCTTGAGATCCCTGACGATCGGGCTTTCGCTCTCCAGGCCGGTCGCCACCTCGCGCTCCTCAGTGGCGCGGCCTTCGGGCGTCAACGCCGCGGGCTCCATTGCGCTGGTGCCCCGCCGCCCGAGGTAGAGGAAGACCACCCCGAAGATGAGGATGCAGATGCCCCAGATCACGTTGACGTTAATGCCCAGGGAATGCACGTAGATCGGCGAACCTGTCGTGAACGCCCCGAAAAGTGTAAGCATGATGCCGAAGATCGTGAACAACAGCCCGATCGGCAGGCGAATGTCTAATCCCATTTTGGATTTTGAATTTTAGATTCTGGATTCCGTCGTCAGTCGTACTCACAGGAAGATGAGGTTGAGGACCAGGGTGAGGGCCAGGACGATGACACCGAGGACGACGGGGCGCTCGTACCAGGGGAGGTGCCGATCCTTCGGCTTTTCCGTAAGAGAATAGACGAGGCCTCGCAGGGTTTCGGGGGCCCTGGGCCTCGTGGCGAGGCTTACGAGGATCGTTACGACGAAGCAGACGCACCAGGCCCAGATGGCCGTCCAGAAGCTCTGGGCCATCTCGCTCGCGTAGGTGTGGAGCACGGCCCCCAGCCAGGCGCCCTTAACGCCGGGAACGTTGCCAACCGCAATCGTCAGGCCGTGATGGATTGCCGCTGCTACGGTGCCTGAGACGAGGCCCGTGAAGGCGCCGTGGCCCGTGGTCCGCCGCCAGAACATGCCCAGGAGGAAAGTCGCAAACAGCGGCGCGTTCACGAAGGCGAACACGAGCTGGAGCATGTCCATGATGTTGTTGAACGCCGAGGCCAGGTAGGCCGTCATTACAGAGAGAATGATGCCGAAGACGGTTGCGGCGCGGCCCATCCAGAGGTAGTGCGCATCCGTCCCGTCCTTCTTGATATAGCTCTGGTAGATGTCGTATGTCCAGACCGTGTTGAAGGCGGTGACGTTGCCCGCCATGCCGGACATGAACGAGGCCATGAGCGCCGTAAGGCCGATGCCGAGCAGGCCCGACGGGAAGTAGTGGATGAGCATGGTCGGGATTGCCATGTTATAGTCGTACCCGCCGCCTTCTGCTATCGGCAGCGTGTAGCCCGAAATGCCGACCTGCGTGGTGAGTGCGATGGCAATCATGCCGGGCAGGATGACGAGGAACGGGAAGAACATTTTCGGCACGGCGGCGATGAGCGGGGTTCGGCGGGCGGCGCTCATGGAATCGGCCGCCATGGCGCGCTGGACCACGAGAAAGTCCGTACACCAGTATCCGAAGGAGAGCACGAACCCGAGCCCCATCGCGAGGCCGAACCATTCGACCCCCATGGGATTGCCCGCAGGGCTGCCGACGTGCTGCCACGAACTGCTGAAGGCGTTGGGGGCAAAGCCCTCCGCGACGGAGTGCAACTGGAGCTTCTGCACCAGCCCCGGCCATCCGCCGACATCCCGAAGCCCGATGTAGACCAGCGGAATGAAACCTACGACGATCAGGAAAAACTGTAGCACCTCGTTATAGATGGCCGATGTAAGGCCGCCCAGGAGGATGTAAAATAGGACGATCAGCGCGGAGATCATGATGCTGAAGTTGTAGTCCCACCCGAGCAACAGCCGCAGCAGCTCCGCCATGACGTGCATCGAGATGCCGGAGGAGAAGAGCGTCATGATGGCGAAGGAGAAGGCGTTGAACCCGCGCGTCTTCTCATCGAAGCGGAGCTTCAGATACTCGGGGACGCTTCGAGCGCGGGAGCCGTAGTAGAAGGGCATCATGAAGATGCCGACGAACACCATCGCCGGGATCGCGCCGATCCAGTAGAAGTGGCTCGTCATGATGCCATACTTGGCGCCGGAGGCCCCCATCCCGATCACCTCCTGCGCGCCCAGGTTGGCCGAGAGGAAGGCGAGACCCGCGACCCACGCCGGTATGGAACGTCCGGAGAGGAAGAAGTCGGTGCTGGACTTCATGTAGCGCTTGAGCGCCCATCCGATGCCGAGCACGAACACGAAGTAGATGACCAGAATGGCGTAGTCGATAAGCTCGAGGTGTACGCTGGTTGTCATGGTTTGTGTGATGTGGAGCGAGAAAAGGGCGATATGATAGGGTTTCAGACCGGGTCGGCAGGAGAGGGAACCGGCTACGCCGGTCCTTTTGCGGCGCTGTAATGTACTTCGGAGAGCGCTTTCAAACGAGAGGCGCTGAGTTCGGGCGTAATATCTCGCTGCGGCTCACCCAGCATTTCGTAGCCAACCATAAACTTCTTGACCGTCGCCGAGCGCAGCAGAGGCGGGTAGAAGTGCACGTGGAGGTGCCATTCGGGGTGGGGCTGCCCATCTGTGGGCGCCTGGTGGAGGCCGGTCGAATACGGGAAGGAGGCCTCGAACAGGTTATCGTACCGGGTCACCAGCCGCTTGAGCACGTCCGCCAGGTCGTCGCGTTCGGTGTCGGTGAGTTCCGGGAGGTTCGGGACCGGACGGCGGCTCACGATCATCGTCTCGTAGGGCCATACCGCCCAGAAGGGCACGAGAGCGACGAAGGAGCCGTTTTCGAGCACGACCCGCTCCTCCTTTTCGATCTCCAGGGCGAGGTAATCGGCCAGCAGGGTACGGCCGGTGCGGGCGTAGTGCTCCGCGAACCGGGTCGTTTCCTTTGCGGGCTCGTTGGGGACGTGCTCTTGCGCCCAGATCTGGCCGTGCGGGTGGGGATTGCTGGCCCCCATCATCGGCCCCCTGTTCTCGAAGATCTGCACGTAGTTGACGTAGGGCAACGCTCCGAGCGCCCGGTATTGCTCCACCCAGAGGTCGACCACGCGCCGGATGGCGGGGGTATCCATCTGTCCGAGGGTGAGGTCGTGCCGGGGCGAAAAGCACACGACCCGGCAGGTGCCCTTCTCCGCCTCCGCGCGGAGCAG
>DASSAV010000072.1:0-7622 GCA_035699265.1 Rhodothermales bacterium | reverse complement strand
CGCCGAGGTGGACGTTCGGAGAGATTCGGTGCTCGCCACCCGTTCAGCCGCTCGGAATGCTGCCGGATCGTGCAATGCTACGCCGGGAAAGGCGCCTTCTCAATCTCTCCCGTTCGCGCTCGCAACAGAGTCTGTGGTAGGGCCGTGTCGCTCGAAATGGATCATGATCTGCCGGGGCGCTGTGACATCGGGCGGTGGTTGGTAGCGGGCCTCAAGGGCGATCCAGCCCATCCGCAGCATCCTCTGGTACTCCTCGACATCTGGAAGCGTGCTGCCGAGCGGCAGGCTGAAGGCGACCTGTATTTTCTCCATCTCCATGTCCTGACTCCTCTGGTCGTGTGGGTGATAGCCGAAGGACGGAGCGTAACGACGCCCGGTTATGTCACGCCAGATGTGCAGCATCGCCGGGCAGACGCGTTACACCAGCGTTGCGATTCGCTCACACAACAAAAGGCCGTAAGCTCTTTATTGCAATTGAGCTTACTACCTTTTCGTATATCAGACCGCCGAACACCGGCCGCAGATAGTAGCAAAGGATCATCCTACCCATCGCTCATCGCCGCTACCCGGCCAGAAAGCCGCCGAAATCGCCACGTCAGCATCACCGCCGCCGAAGCGAGGCCGAACACCAGTCCCCACCACAACCCCACCGCGCCCCGCCCGAGCACGAACCCCAGCACGTAGCCTGCCGACAGGCCCAGCACCCAGTACGCCAGAAACCCGATCATCATAGGGACGCGCGTATCCCGCAGCCCCCGCAGGGAGCCGCCGGCCGACACCTGGAGGCCATCGAACACCTGGAACACCGCGGCCACCCCGAGCAGGGTGACGGCGATCTGCACCACGCCTGCATTCGCGGGGTCGCGGACGTCCATGTAGAGCCCGACGACCGCCTCCGGCACGGTCCAGAATAGGATCGCAGAGCAGGTCATGAACACCACTGCCAGCACCATCCCGGCGTAGCCCGCCCGCTGCACCGCCAGCGCCTCGCCCCGGCCCGCCGCCTGCCCCACCCGTATCGACGTGGCGATGCCGATGCCCAGGGGCACCATGAACGTGAAGGCCGCGCTCTGCAATGCGATCTGGTGCGCCGCCAGGGCCACCGTGCTCAACGAGCCGATCATGACGGCGGTGATGCTGAACAGCCCGGACTCCAGGCCATACGACACCCCGATGGGCCAGCCGATCCGAAACAGCTCGCGGAAATACGTGCGGTCCGGCCGCCTGAAATGGTCGAAGATCCGGTATACCCGCAATGCCGGATACCGACGCGTGTAGACGGCCAGCGCCAGGAACATGAACCACAGCACCCCCGCCGTGGCGACGCCGCTCCCCACCAGCCCCATCCTTGGCATCCCCAGCTTGCCGTAGATCAGGACGTAGTCGCCCACGACGTTCAGCCCTGCCGCAAGGAAGGTGATGACCGTCACCGGCAGCGGCCGCGAGAGGCCCTCCACAAAGCTCCGCAGGGCCGTGAACCACAACATCGGCAGGAAGCCCCACGACACCGCGCGCAGGTAGGCTTGCGTGCCCCGGATCGTCTCTTCAGCCTGCCCCGTCAGCCGTAGGAACGGTACGATGTTCCAGACGATCGCGAAAGCCGGGATCGTGAGCAGAAGGGCCAGCCACAGCCCCTGCCGCACCGAACGTTCGATCGGCTCGTGCGCGCCAGCGCCGTACGCATGCGACACCATCGGCCCGACCGCCATCACGATCCCCATGCAGACCAGGGCGATGAAGTAGAAGATGGTGTTGCCCAGCGCCACCGCCGCCAGCGGCCCGCTGCCCAGGCGACCCACCATGATCGTATCGATAAAGCCCATCGAGTTCTGCGCGAGCATCCCCGCCACGACAGGCCCCGCCAGGTGGAGGGTCTCCCTGATTTCCCGCCCGTATGTCCACACCAGATCCATTCTCATACCAGGTCGCTGCTATGATCGTTCAAGGTAGACCGCCGCTGAAAAGGGGACGAGGAGTTTTCGAGCCCAGGAGGGCAGGAAGGATGTGGGAGTATGCGGGTGGGGAGAAGAGGCGCTCTCCCATATCTTGGAAAGGGTGTTAATGCTACTGACTTGAACACTCGAACACCAAACACGTGAACACGCACAACCAACAACGGGCAACTGACAACAAACGCGGGGTAGTTCTTATTCCGATCCGTTGTCGTATTTTCGGAACATGCGTGTACCCGCCGCTACTCCACAGCCAGGGGCTCTCACACCGGCTGAGACGCCCGTCACGACGGTAGACCTGTCGGTCGTCATCGTCAACTACAACGTCCGCGAGTTCCTGGAGCAGACGCTGCGTTCCGTCCAGCGCGCCGCTACCGGGCTCCGCATTGAGGTGTTCGTCGTCGACAACGACTCGGTGGACGGCTCCGTCGAAATGGTGCGGCAGCAGTTTCCCGACGTCTACCTAATCGCCAACAGCGACAACGTAGGCTTCGGCTGCGCCAACAACCAGGCCATCCGAAAGGCGCGCGGGCGATATCTCCTCATCCTGAACCCGGATACTCTGCTCGAAGAAGACACCCTCCGAACGCTCGTCGCCTTCATGGACAGGCACCCCGAGGCGGGCGCGGTCGGGTGCACCATCCTGAATCCGGACGGTTCCTTCGCCCCGGAGAGCCGGCGGGCCTTCCCCACGCCGGCCGTAGCCTTCTACCGCGTCGCCGGCATGAGCCGCCTCTTTCCCCGAAGCAGGCGGTTTGGCCGCTATAACCTCAGCTTCCTCCCGGAAGACGAAGTGGCCGAGGTGGACGCCCTCAGCGGCTCCTGCATGCTCGTCCGGCACGACGCCCTCTATCACTCCCGGAACCAGGCCGCAACCGGTGCCGGCGCCGGGCTGTTCGACGAGGACTTCTTCATGTACGGCGAAGACCTCGACTGGTGCTACCGCATCAAGCAGGCCGGCTGGAAGGTTTTCTACACGCCGGAAACGCGCATCATCCACTACAAGGGTGAGAGCACCCGGAAGAGCGAACTCCAGTATGTTCGGCACTTCTACGGTGCCATGCGGCAGTTCTCCCAGAAGCACCTCCACGGCCACTACTCCCGCCTCTTTACCGGCCTGTTGCAGGCAGGCATCCTGGTCGGCGCCGTCCTGCATGCCGCCTATACGGCGCTCAGGCGGCTGGGGCCGCCTGTTCTGGACCTGATCCTGTCATTCCTCGTCGTCCTGGCCGTCGGCTGGATCCGCGCGGAGCAAGCCGACAAAGTCCTCTCGGTCCTGTTTCTCATGGGCGTGGCCCCCGCTTATGCTCTGGCCGTGGTCTCCGGTATTGCGATGAGCCGCGGATATCGCCTCCCCACCCGAGCGGTTCGTCCCGTGTTCGTAGGCGCGCTGGCCGGGCTCGTCGCCGTCGCATCACTTTCCTTCTTCGTCAAGGATATCGCCTTCTCTCGCGCCGTCGTGCTGGCGAGCTGCCCGCTCATCGCTGCCGCCCTCCTCGGCCTGCGGTGGACGTGGACCGCCCGCAAGCGCACCCCGCGCCGCGCGGTGCTGGTTGGCCCCCGCTCCGAAGCGGAGCGCCTGCGCGCGATGCTCGCCCGGCACCCGGCTCCCAGCTTCGAACTGCTCGGCTACGTGGACCGGGGTTCCAAACGCCGCATCCGGACGCAGCCGGACACCTTCCACATCGGCTCCCTCCGCCAGCTACGGGACGTCGTTCGCATCCGCAGGGTGAACGACGTTATCTTTGCGACGGCCGGCCTCACGAACCAGACGATCTTCGGCCTCATACAACAACTAAACGGCCTGCCGCTACAGTTCAAGATGTTCGCCGAAGGCAGCCGCTACGTTATCGGCAAGGCCTCGGTGGAGAACCTGGCGCTGCCCGCCCTCGTAGACGTGACCGGCAGGACAGGTGCTTTCCGCAGCCCTTCAGCGCGGAGGGCGTTCGACCTCGCGGGGGCGCTGATGGGTTTCATACTGTACGTACCCGTCGCGGTGCTGGCCCGCTTATACCCACGCACCGGCTACGAGGCACTGGCCGGGCGGCTGGCCGCAATGCCGGACGTAGTGCTCGGCAGGCGGTCGCTGGTCGGCTATCATGAGCACGAAATACCGTTTATTCAGGGTGAATCCGGATTACGGCCCGGCGTCTTCGCCGTCTCGGAAAGCCTGGCACGCAGGCAGTCCGACCAGCGTGACGTCGCGCACACCTACCGGTTCTATGCCGCGAACCAATCGGCCTCCCTGGACATTGACATCATCGTACAGTCCGTGCGTAACCTGATGCAAGCGCCGGACCTACAACAGTGACCCATCCCATCCCGTAAGAAGTGCGTCGGACGGCGGCACCGCCCTGCGATCACGGTGGGACCCGAATCGTGAAGATGGCAAAACCTACATCGACATACCTGCTGGACTTCGAGAAACCGCTCGTCGACCTCGAACAGAAGCTCGACGAAATGCGCGCCCTGAACGCCGATCAGGTCGCGCTCGATCTATCAGACGAGATCGCCGCGCTGGAAGCCCGTGTAGACGAACTCCGCACTTCGATCTATCGAAACCTGACCCGCTGGCAGCGGGTCCAGATCGCGCGCCACCCCCTTCGTCCCTATACGCTGGATTATCTCCAGGCCCTGGCGAGCGACTTCGTCGAGCTTCACGGCGACCGTGCCTACGGCGACGATCCGGCCATCGTGAGTGCCATCGGCACGTTTGAAGGCGGGCGGTTCGGCTACCGCGACAGGCCCGTCGTCCTCATCGGGCACCAGAAGGGGCGCGACACGAAGGAACGCAAGTACCGCCGGTTCGGAATGCCGAACCCCGAGGGCTACCGGAAAGCGCTCCGGGTCATGAAACTCGCGGCCAAGTTCAACAAGCCGATCGTCACGTTCCTCGACACCCCCGGCGCGTATCCTGGCATGGAAGCGGAGGAGCGCGGCCAGGCGGAAGCCATCGCCCGCAACCTGCTCGAAATGGCGCGGCTACCCGTGCCTGTCGTGGTCGTCATCATCGGCGAAGGCGCTTCGGGCGGCGCTCTGGGCATCGGCGTGGGCGACCGCATCATCATGCTCGAAAACGCCTGGTACTCCGTCATCGCGCCGGAAAGCTGCTCTTCGATCCTGTGGCGCTCCTGGGATTACAAGGAGGAGGCCGCGCGGGCCCTAAAGCTGACGGCATCCGACCTGATCCGCTTCGGTGTCGTCGACGAGATCGTACCGGAACCCGTAGGGGGCGCCCACCGCGATCTGCACGCCACCTTCAGCGCGGTAGGGCAGGCCATCGCCGGTGCCCTGCAAGCGCTGGAGGACGTCCCGCCTGACGAGCTGATCTCCAGCCGGTTGGAGAAATTCGACCGCATGGGAGCCGTTGAGACGGGCGGGAACGGGCAATCGGCCAGCAGCCGATTCACCGTCAAACGCTAGACAACCCGCCAGCCGAAGCACCCATGTACGTCTACGTCTACCAGCACCGCGTCCGTTACCGCGAGTGCGATCCGATGGGTGTCGTCTACCATACACACTATCTAGACTACTTCGAAGCCGCCCGCACGGAAGCCCTCCGGGAACTCGGCC
Source organism: Rhodothermales bacterium (assembly GCA_035699265.1). Lineage (GTDB taxonomy): Bacteria > Bacteroidota > Rhodothermia > Rhodothermales > DASSAV01 > DASSAV01. The sequence goes on along the minus strand of DASSAV010000072.1, from coordinate 2,097 downwards.
TCGCTTACAAGAAGCTGGAAGAGAGCGGCATCATGATGCCGGTAGTCGACCTCAGCGTGCAGTACAAGCGCCCCGCCCGGTACGACGACCTCCTGGAGATCCGCGCCATCTTCGACGAACTGCCGGGCATGCGGGCCACAATCCGGTACGAGGTCGTGCGCGCCGGCGAGGATGAGATCCTGACCACCGGGCACGTCGCGCTCTGCTTCATCGACGCCGCCCGCAGCCGCCCCGTGCCCGCCCCCGAGCCTGTCTTGCACGCCTTCCGCCAGGTGCTGCCCGTTCATCAGCCGCGGATGCGGAGGACCGGCTCCTGAACGCTGCTCATCGGCTTCACGCAACCGACCCCGACTTGTACAAGCGCCCGGACCTCCCCCCTTACCTGACCGATGCCGCCCTCGACGATCTCATCCGGCGCGCGCTGGCGGAAGACGTGGGCACCGGCGACGTGACCTCCGAGGCCACGGTGCCGGAAGATCTGCCGGCGCAGGGCCGTTTTCTGGCGAAGGACGACGGCGTCCTCTCCGGCCTGTACGTCGCCGAGCGCGTGCTGCATGCCGTCGACCCGACCCTCGAAGTAGACTGGGCGTTGCAGGACGGCGATGCCGTCTCACACGGCGCCATATTCGGCACCGTCACGGGACCGGCACGCAGCATCCTGACAGCGGAGCGGCTCGCCCTCAACCTCTTGCAGCGCATGAGCGGCATCGCAACGCAGACACGCGCCCTGGCGGAAGCCGCCCGGCCCTACCCCGCCCGCATCCTGGACACGCGCAAGACCGCCCCTGGCCTGCGGCCGCTCGACAAGTGGGCCGTGCTGCACGGAGGAGGCCAGAACCACCGGGTCGGCCTGTACGACATGGTGCTCATCAAGGACAACCACGTCACCGCCGCCGGAGGCGTCCGGCCCGCCATCGAAGCCGCGCATCGCTACATGGTTGAATCGGACCGCGATCTTCCCATCGAAGTCGAAGCCGGCAGTCTCCAGCAGGTACGGGAAGTCCTCGCTGTAGGCGGTGTAGATTACGTCCTGCTGGACAACATGGCTACGCTGAACCCTGGCGGCGGGATCGATACGTCACGCCTGGAGGAAGCCGTTTCGCTGGTCGGAGGCCGTATCCGCACGGAAGCCTCCGGGAACGTCACCCTCCGGACGGTGCACGCCATCGCCGCCACGGGCGTCGACTACATCTCCTGCGGCGCCCTCACCCATTCCGTCCACGCCCTCGACATCTCGCTTAAGATCAACCTGTGAATAGGCCGGGCGGAGAACCGATCCTTCGCATCAATTCGCAACCAGCTCCAGCCGTACCTTCGCCGTACCGCGGGCCAGCATCCCGATCTTCCGGGCGGCGGCCCGCGAAAGGTCGATCACACGACGCGCCGCAAATGGCCCCCGGTCGTTGATGCGGACCACGACCGACTCCCCATTATGCAGATTGGTCACCCGCACGAGCGTTCCGAAGGGAAGCGTGCGATGCGCCGCCGTGAGCCGGCTCGGGTCGAAACGCTCGCCGCTGGCCGTCCGGCGTCCGGCGAGTTCGCTCCCGTAATAGCTCGCCTGCCCGGAACCAATCTCCTTCAATATCGAGATCTCCGGAAGCGCCCCGGCATGCTCGTCCTCAGCGAGGGAATCCAGCATTTGAAGGGAGTCAGCCTCCAGCAGCGAATCCGGCGGATGCACCGCAACCAGCCGAAACACCGGCGGAGCCTCTGGAGGCAAGCCGAACTGCACGTTCGCAAGCCCACTCGTGAGAAGCCTGGATTCCAGACGTGGGCCTGAGAACAGGGGGAAACCCAGAGCCAGCCCAGACAGCACGGCGGCTGCCACGACCACCAGGAATCGCCGAAACCGCGCCGTTAGCGGGCTGCGCCCGCGCACCAACGGCCCAATGCCGGATGCTTGCCGGGCAGATAGCCCGTTGTCAATGGATTCCAGAGGCATAAAAATCTGTCGTGGCCGATATGGACCGGCCAAACCTACGCCCCGGAACCTCATTTTTCAAGATTGCCCGCCCTCCGACAATCGGCATCCCGCCACAAAGCCCCGGAAGGGGCTCCAGCACCGCCGTATTCCTCGTTTCCTCACCCTCCCCG
>DASSAV010000071.1:0-10761 GCA_035699265.1 Rhodothermales bacterium | reverse complement strand
CGAAGTGACGCTGGACCCGGAGGTCACCATCGCGCACCGCGCCGCGTTGCAGGCTGCACAGGAGCAAGTAGCCATCAGGGAGCAGCAAGTGAACATCGCCCAGGCGGCATACCTGCCTTCCGTCTCTCTGAGCACGAGCTACGGCAAACAACTTTTCCCGCAGAGCATCTTCGGCTTCGACGAGGACTGGCGAACGGACTGGACTGTCAGCCTCGGCGTGCAGGTTCCGATCTTCAACGGCTTCCGCCGCTCGGCCGAAGTGCAGCAGGCGAAGGTCGAACTGCGCCAATCCAGGCTCCAGCTCAGCCAGTTGGAGGAAAACATCCACTTGCAATACGAGCAGGCCCTCGGGGAGAAACAGCGGGCGCTCGCGCAGGTGGATGCGAGCCAGCGCAACGTCGACCAGGCCGAGCGCGTCTACCAGCTCACCCAGTTGCAATACGACGAGGGGCAGGCGACGCAGTTGGAGGTCTTCAGCGCGCAGCTCGCGCTGCTCCAGGCCCGCACGAACTACGCGCAGGCACTGGCAAACTACTACGTCGCCAGCGCCGGGGCAAATCGGGCTCTCGGAATCGTCTCGCCCGCCATCAATGCCGCCGCGCCGGGGCGCGCGCCTTCCCCGGCCGTGGACACAGCCGCGCCGGCGCCGGGTCCGGACACGCCGGTTCCAGACACCGCGCCCGGTCCGGAGACGGCGCCCACGACACCCATACCGCCCGGTCAGCCGGACCGGCCATGAACACGAACCGGCGTTTCGCCTGATTCGTTTGCAGGGGACGCCGGACGCACAACGCCATTTTCTTAAGCACACGCCATTCATGAATTCTCTCTGGAAGAAGCTCCGCCAACTGACGCTACTCGCCCCGTTGGGCCTGCTGCTCATCGCAACCGGGTGCGTCCAGGACGGTCCCGAGGCAGAAGGAGGAGCCGCAGCGAACGACGTGATCGTCCTCGGCGAGCGCGACGTAGCCACCGTAACACAGGGCGTCCTCGAACAGGGCATCGCGGTGACCGGCACACTGGAGCCCTACCTGCGCGTCGACGTGAAGGCGCAGGTACCCGGCACGCTCGGGCAGGTTCGTGTCGACGAGGGAGAGGCCGTTCGGAAAGGCAGCGTCATGGCAACGATAGATGCCCAGGGCATACGCAGCCAGGCCGCCAGCGCCAGGGCCGCCGTGGCCTCCGCCGAGGCCAACCTCGCGCTGGCACGCCGCGAGCTCGAGTCGGCGAAGACACTTTACGACGCAGGCGCGATGTCGGCCATCGCCTACGAGCAGGCCAAGACAGCCTACGAGTCGGCAGAGGCCCAGCTCTCCGCGGCGAAATCTCAGGCCGCCGGCGCCAGCGAGCAGGCCAGCCGTACAACCGTCAACGCTCCCATCAGCGGCGTCGTCAGCAGCCGCACCGTAGAAGCGGGAGAGGCCGTGAACCCCGGACAGTCCCTCTTCACGGTCGTGAACACCCAGATCCTGGAGCTGGCCGGGAAGGTGCCCGTCACCGCCGCCCGGTTCATCAAAGTAGGGCAGCCGGTCGTGTTCACGCTGGATGCTTATCCGGGGCAGAGCTTTCGCGGTACGGTGGCCCGGATCGAGCCGACCGCAGACCCGGAGAGCCGCCAGCTCGGCGTTTACCTGCGGATGCCTAACCCGGGCGCAAACATCGTAGGGGGCCTCTTTGCCACCGGACGGGTTATCTCCTCCGAGGCGCCCAGCGCGCCGCTGGTCCCAGCCCCGGCCATCCGAGGCACACAGGGGAGCCGGTACGTCCTGGTCGTGGACGACGGCCAGATCGACCGCAGGCCGGTGACCGTCACCGCACGCGACGACGACAGGGGACTCGTGGCGGTGGACAGCACCAGCCTGGCCCCCGGCGACGTCGTACTCGTTTCCCCGACTGCTGAGATCCAGGAGGGTGCGAAGGTGCGCGTAGCGGCAGAGTAGGCCGGTCCCTCTCGACTTTCTTTCTGGTATAGCAATATGAAAAGCAAGAATCCGGTTGAGCGCGCGAATCATGCGCCCGCCCGCGATCCGGGCACGAACGGAAACGGGAAGGCACCCTCCGCGGCGAGCGGGGGCGGCCTGAGCGGCGTCGCCATCCGGCGGCCTGTCTTTACCGCCATGCTCATGCTTGGCCTCGTGGTGCTGGGCCTCTTCAGCTTCCGCCAGCTCGCCATCGACCAGTTTCCCAACGTCGACATACCGGTGGTCGTCGTTCAGACGGTATATGCAGGCGCCAGCCCCGAGACCATCGAGCGCGAGGTGACGCAGCGCATGGAAGAGGCATTCAACCCCGTCGAGGGCGTCGACCGGATCACCTCCGTGTCGCTGGAAGGCGTGTCGCAGATCATCGTCGAGTTCGACCTGGGCCGCGACGTGGACCAGGCGTCCCAGGACATTCGCGCGAAAATAGAATCCGTGCGGCGTGAGCTCCCAGACGACATCGAAGCACCGATCGTGCAGAAGTTCGATCCGTCGGCGCTGCCGATCCTCTCCCTCGCGCTTTTTTCAGACAACATGCCCATCGCGGAGCTGACCACGCTGGCGGATGAAACCGTCCGCCGGCAACTGGAGACCGTATCCGGCGTGGGTGAAGTACGCCTGGCCGGCGGGCGGGAGCGGGAGATCCGCGTCTATCTGCTGCCGGACCAGATGCAGGCGCGCGGCGTCTCGGTGACGGAGATCATGAACGCGCTCCGGAGCCAGAACCTCGAAGTGCCTGCGGGGCGCCTGGAACGCGGCAATGAGGAGCAACTCGTGCGCGTCACGGGCCGCATCACGGACCCCCGCCAGTTCGAGGACGTCATCGTCGCCAACCGGAACGGGACGCCGATTCGGCTGGGCCAGGTGGCGCGGGTGGAAGACGCCACCGAAGAGGAACGCTCGCTCGCCCTGGTGAATGGGAAACGCGCGGTATCGCTCGACATCCTGAAGGTCTCCGGAGCCAACACCGTGACCGTGGCGGACGGGGTGAAAGAGGCCATTGAGAACCTGCACGGCGTCCTCCCCGAGGGGGCACAGCTCCAGGTCGTGCGCGACAACTCGGTGTCCATCCGCCAGTCCGTACACGACGTCATCTCCGAGCTTATCCTCGGGGCGATCCTGACGGTCATCATCGTCATGCTCTTCCTGAACGATTGGAAGGCCACGACGATTACCGCGATGGCGCTGCCCGTATCCGTGATTTCGGCGTTCATTCTGATGAACCTGCTCGGGTTCACCCTGAACGTCATTTCGCTCATGGCGCTCTCCCTTTCCATCGGTATCCTGATCGACGACGCGATCGTCGTCATCGAGAACATCGTGCGGCACCGGGAACTTGGGCAGAACCAGTTCCTGGCAGCGGCAACTGGCACCCGGGAGATCTTCCTGGCCGTGATGGCTACGACCCTCACCATCGTGGCCGTGTTCGTGCCGGTGGCCTTCATGGGCGGCATCATCGGCCGGTTCTTCTTCCAGTTCGGCATGACCGTCGCCTGGGCCGTGCTCGTGTCGCTCTTCGTCTCTTTCACGCTCACGCCGATGCTGTCGGCCTGGTGGGGGGTGAGCCCGCACGGGGCCGGGCACGGGCGCGGCAACGTGTTCACCCGCACCATCGGTGGCTTCAACACCTGGTTCGACAACCAGTCCGAGAAGTACCGGGGCGTCATCGCGTGGGCTCTGCGACACCGGAAGGCCACGCTGGGCCTTGCGGCGGCGTCCCTGGTCGGCGCCTTCATGCTCATGCCCTTCATCGGCGGCGGCTTCATGCCCCCGAGCGACGAGTCCCAGTTCGCCGTCACGTTCGAGACGCCCGAAGGATCGAGCCTGGCCTACACGAGGAGCAAGGCGGAAGAGATCACGACATCGATCCGAAAGCTACCGCAGGTCGACTACACATACACGACCATTGGCGCCGGCGCTACCGGTACGGTTACCAACGGCGAGGTGTACGTCAAGCTGGTGCCCCCGGGCGAGCGAGATCTTTCGCAGGACGAGATGCTCCCGGTCGTGCGCCAGGAGCTCGAGAACATCTACGGCGCGGACATCGCCGTCCTCTCTACCAGCGGTGTCGGCGGCGCCCAGGCGCCCATCGCGGTCGAGATCCGGGGGCCGGACGTGAACGTGCTCCAGGATCTATCGGAGCAAGTTGCGCTTACGATGCGCCAGATCCCCGGCATCGTGGACGTGCAGACCTCCATGGACAATCCGCGCCCCGAGTACCGCATCAACGTCAACCGCGACCTCGCCAACGAGATCGGGCTGGACGTCGGCCAGATCGCTTCGACGGTCCGTCCGGTGCTGGCCGGCCAGGACGTAACCACCTGGCAGGACCCCACCGGAGAAGAGCGCGACGTTGTGGTGCAGGTGGCGCCGGAGCAGCGAACTTCCCTGACAAACCTCACCTCCCTGCCCATCGCTACGTCCCAGCGCAGCGAAGGCGGTTCGGCCGTCACCGTGTCACTGGGCCAGGTAGCCCGGATTGAGCAGGGGACGGCGCCCGCGCAGATCGACCGCAAGGATCTCCAGCGCATTGCGACCGTGTCCGCCGGAACAGCTCCGGACTTCTCGGTGTCGGAGGCGTCCTCGGCCATCACGGACCGGGTCGATGAGATGGAGCTTCCCGCAGGGTATTCCGTGTCGCTCGGCGGGGAAACGGAACAGCTCCAGGAAACGGTAGGCTACGTGCTCGAAGCCATCTTCCTGGCGATCATTCTCATCTTCCTCATCCTGGCGTCACAGTTCGAGTCCTTCACGCAGCCGTTTGCGATCATGCTCTCGCTGCCACTGTCCCTCGTAGGGGTGCTCCTGGCGCTGCTGATCACCAACGACACGCTGAACATGATGTCCATGATCGGGGTCATCATGCTCATGGGGCTGGTGACGAAGAACGCGATTCTCCTGGTGGACAACGCCAACGAGCGGCGGGGACTGGGGAGGGACCGGTTCACGGCGCTCGTCGAAGCGGGCCACGTGCGGCTGCGGCCGATCATGATGACCACCCTCGCCATGATCGCAGGCATGCTCCCGATTGCGCTGGCCCTCGGTGAAGGCGGCGGGTTCCGCGCGCCGATGGCCCGCGCCGTGATCGGCGGCCTGATCACCTCCACGCTCCTGACGCTGGTGGTCGTTCCCGTGGCGTACACATACTTCGACGACTTCGGCACCTGGATGAAGCACAAGTTCGTGTCCGACAAGCAGGCGCACGAACTGGAGGAAGCGCAGGCGGAAGCCGGCCTGTTGCCGGAAACGGTCCTGAGCGAGTAGGGCCAGGACGTAGCGCCGCACGGCTGTGCGACGCTACGAGGCCGTCAGAGCGTCGGCGAGCACCTCGACCAGTTCGTCCGAAATACCCATCTCGCTGAAGCCGCCGTCGTGGTAGAGCGTCTGCATGGTGACCATGCGCGTGTAGTCGCTCAGGAGCGTGACCGTGTAGTCGGCACAGCTCTGCGCATCGGCGTTCCCCAGCGGGGCCAGCCGATCGGCGAACTCGTACATGGCATCGAAGCCCTTGATGCCCGAGCCGGCCACAGTGCGGGTCGGGCTCTGGGAGACGGCGTTGATACGGATGCCTTTCTTGCCCAGCCGGTAGCCGAAGGCTCGCACGATGCTCTCCAGCAGCGCCTTCGCATCGCCCATTTCCGAATACTTAGAGAACACCCGCTGCGCGCCGATGTAGCTCAGTGCGACGATGGAGCCGCCTTCCCGCACCGCCTCCGCCTCCATCGCGTGATGCACGATCCGATGCAGGCTGACCGCAGAGATGTCGAGCGTCTTCTGATACCAGTCGTAGTTCAGATCCTCGTACGGACGGTCCTTTCGGACGTTGACGCCCATCCCGATCGAGTGGACGACGAAATCGATCTGTCCGTACGTCTCCTTCAGTTGCGAGAAGAGTGCGGCCAGGTCGTCGTCACTCGTCGCGTCGGCCCAGATCAGGGGGCTGCCGGTGCGCTCGGCGAGCGCGTCCAGGTTGCCGAGCCGCCGGGCTACCGGGGCGTTCGAGAGTGCAAATCGGGCGCCCTCCCGGTGCGCCGCCTCTGCAATAGCCCAAGCCAGGCTCCGCTCCTCCAGCGCGCCGAAAATTACACCGGTCTTTCCCTTGAGCAACTCGTGTCCCTGGTCCATTTTGGATTTTGGATTTTGGATTTTGGATTCACTCCCCTACTCCCTCATTCTCTCCTGAACGCACTATTTCAAACTCGTGCAGGGGCCTGAGCACCTCCAGCATCTCGGCGTGGATCAGGCCGTTGCTGGCCAGGAGGTTGCCCGCGAACATCGGATCGGGGGCATCGCCGTAATCAGAGACTCGGCCTCCCCCCTCCTCCACCAGCAACTGGCCCGCCGCGACGTCCCACGGCATCAGGCCGGTCTCGAAGAAACCGTCGAACCGCCCCATGGCTACGTACGCCAGATCTACCGCCGCTGAGCCCGGCCTTCTGATGCCGGTGGTCCGCCCCATGAAGTCGCCGAACACCTTCAGGTACGGATCGAGGTGCTCCAGCGCCCGGTACGGGAAGCCCGTCGTAATCAGACTATCGTGGAGGCGCGCCGTGGTGCTGACGTGCGCCCGGGCGCCGTTCACGAACAGGCCCCCTCCCCGAACAGCGGTAAACAGCTCTCCCCGCGGCACATCCAGCACGACGCCCGCTACCACTTCCTGCTCCCGTTGCAGTCCGATGCTGACGGCGTACGGAGGCACCCCGTGGAGGAAATTGGTCGTCCCGTCGATGGGGTCGATGATCCAACGGTAGCCGTCCGCGACCGGATTGGCGGGATGCAGGCTGGAGCCTTCCTCACCCAGCACTTCAAACCCCGGAAATTGGTTGTTCAACACCTCAATGATGACGCGCTGGGCTTCCTCGTCCACCTCGGAGACGAGGTCATGGACACCCTTGTCGCGCACCGCTCCGGGATCGACCCGGCCCGCGTGTTGTTGAATGAGGCGCCCCGCCCGGAGCGCCGCTTCGGCCGCTACATCGCGCGCCTTCTCATGTAGTGTATCCGCTTTTGCCACGCCTGTTGGAACTACGATCGGTAGGTGGAAGCCATCCGGCGCCGTTATCGGTTGTGGGAACCGAAGCGTCCGGATGCTGTCCAGAACTCGCTCACACTCATCGGCAGTGCTGGTGCGGCTCAAGATACAATGCAGGCCCCTCCCATTCTCGCCTATTCTATGAAGTTTGACCTCTCATGCTGGATCGTGGCGGCAGCGACGGCGCTTTGCCTGCCGGCGTGCTCGCACAGGCAGGGATCCGTGCGCGATAGCACGTCTCCCGTGCGTGTCGAAGTGAGTCCGCTCGCCCGCACGGCCGCGACCCTGCACCTCGATTCACTGCGCCTCGCCTTCCTGCAACTGCCCGCGTTCGCATTCACCCGCCGGGTTGAGACGACGCAGTTCGCACCCGACGGCGGCGTACGGGCTCGGACCGTCAGCCTGCTCCGCTACGAGGGTACCGGCCAGGAGCGTTCGGGCGACGTGCGGACGATCTCCTCGACCGGCACGTTCGACTTCGGGTTTTTCGGAAGCTCTGCCTCGAAGCCGGATCTCGGGGAGAACCTGGCATCCTTCGCCGACCTCATTCCCACGGACCCGCCTTACCTTTCGGCGCGCAGCCGCGACAACTTCATCTTCCAGGCCGGAGCCGACACGGTAATCGCCGGCATGTCCGCTGCCGTGCTCGTCATCCGCGCAGCGCCCGACGCCCAGGACCAGGCCACGCGGCTGGCACGGCTGTACTACGATCCGGAATCACGCAACGTGGTAGCACTGTATCTCGAACAGGAGAATCCGGCGTTTCTCTTCAGAGAGCGCACGACGTCCTATATACAGGCCACGATCGACGAAGAGGGGGGTTGGCTGCCGGACACGACCCGTGTGGACACGCACGTCCACCTCCCGTTCACCGCCGCCCGGCACTTCCGCACCGCCTCCCGCTTCTCCGACTTCGCGTTCGGCTTGGATGCCGCCCGGTGAATGGCCGCATCGACACCGGATAGCCAGAGGAACCGTATCAGCGAATCACTTGCGTGCGTACGGACTCAGCAACGGGTTGCTCAACACCCGCGAGAGCAAGGTGTCGTTCCGAATCACGTCAAACGGGACGACGGCCATGCGAAGACCTCGGGCCAGAATCTCAGCCGCGTCGGTATCCTTATTCTCTAACAGGAACACCCGCGCAAGCTGCTGATAGGCCGCGGGCGCATCCGGCTGGAGGGCGAGCGCAATACGCGCGAACGCCTCGGCCTTGCCCAGTTCACCGAGCTCCATGGCATTCCACGAGAGCCGAAGGTGAAGCGGGCCGTCGTCTACGATCCGCTCCGCCGCCGCGTCGAGCGCTTTGAGGGCCAGCTCGCGATTCCCGCTGAGGCGCGCCGCTTCGCTCAGTATGATCCGTGCTTCGCCGTCGCTGGAGTCCAACTCCACAGCGCGCTGCGCGTCGCGCACGGCGTCCGCCGGGCGATTCATCGCGAGCAGGACCTCCGCGCGGAGCTTGCGGGCCTCCACGTCGTCCGGGAGCGCCGTGAGCACCCTGTCGACGCGGGCCTTGGCCTCCAAGAGGCTGGTTCCACTTCTCCACGCCGTTTCGGCGCGGTGGAGTTGCATGTTTAGCTCCGGGGGGCGCACGATCTGTCCCAGCGCAGGCGCGGCCGTACCGCCCAACCACAGCAGTAGCAGTCCGGCAGCGACTCGAAGCAAAACCCCTCTACGATTCATGCTTTCATCCCGCCCTGCAAGCGGTATCTTTCGCGTACGCTGAACGAATTCCCGTTAGAATCAATAATCATTCCACAGCTCGTTCGCAAACCCCCGGTCTGCTTTACGCTTCACGCCGTTCAGTTTCCGGCACAGTACCGCCCTCGGAATGCAACAACGACCACCTGAACGTATCCCGTTCGTGCAAGCCGCCGCTCCCCTGCTTCAGACCGGCACGTTCGGGCGCTCGATACGCGGCTACTCCGCCGTGCCCTCCACCAACACGTACGCGGCGGTGTGGGCCGGGGAAGGCGCCCCGGAAGGGAGCGTCGTCTTTGCCGAGCTGCAGACGACGGGCCGGGGACGCCTCGGCAGGTCGTGGACGGCGGATCCCGGCCGCAACCTGACCTTCTCCGTCATTCTCCGCCCGCCGCTTGCGCCGGACCACCTGGGGCTTATCACCGTAGCTGCCGCGGTGGCGGTGGCCGACACCGTCGAGGGCTTCGCGGCGCCGGCACGGGTTGAGATCAAGTGGCCGAACGACATCCTGCTCAATGGCCGAAAATGCTGCGGCATGCTGCTCGAATCGAATCTCTCGATGCCGTCGGACAGCGGCCGGCCCGTCATCCTGGGCATTGGCCTGAACGTGAACCAGGACACCTTCCCGGATGAGCTGTCCGAACGCGCAACGTCCCTCCTGCTGGAAACGGGTCGCATGGTGGATCGCCCCGCCCTCTTCGCCGCGCTCCTGCTGGCGCTCGAAACGCGCTATCGCCTCCTCTGCACCGGCGGCGCCGAGCCCGTCCGTGCGGCTTTCACAGCCCGGCTGGCGCACCATGAGCAGCGCGTCACCTACCGCCTCTCGGAGTCGACGGGTCGTATCCAGGGTACGGTAACAGGAATCGACGATACGGGGGCGCTACTGCTCCGCACGAGAGACGGACTCCGCGCCTTCCACGCCGGCGAGATCACGACTCAACTACCGGATGTCCGTTCTCCCGAATGATGGTGCGAACCGCGTGGGGCGGCCCTTCCAACCTTCAACTTTCCAACCATCAACCCTCAACCAGCCTTCCCTCGCTCCATGTTGCTCGCACTCGATATTGGAAACACCAGCATCAAGGGCGGCCTGTTCGACGGCGCGACGCTTGCCCGTACGTTCCGGCTTGGCTCTCCCTTGATGGACGCGGGTGCGCTCATGCTGGAACTGGCGGAGCAGCTGCAGGGACAGAAGCTGAACCGCGCCGGCATCTCCTCCGTAGTCCCCCGGACCGTCCCGGCGCTCCGGGCGGCCGTGGAATCGGTGGCAGGCCTGGCGCCCATCTTGATCCACGCCGGACTTCCGCTCCCGTTCGAGCTCTGCTACGAGACACCGGAGACCCTGGGGGCGGACCGCCTCGCCGCCGCCGCCGCCGGATGGGTACTGTTCGGCGCCGCCAGCCAACCGCCCCGGCCCGTCGTCGTGATCGACGCCGGAACCGCGATAAATTACGAGGTCGTCCGTCCCCCCGGAGCGTACCTCGGAGGGAGCATCGCCCCCGGCCCTGCCCTCCTCATGGAGTCGCTTGCGCGCGGAACGGCGCAACTCCCGCCGGTGCCCCTGGAGATGCCGCCGGAGATCATCGGGCGGTCCACCCGCGCGGCTCTTCAGGCGGGCATCATGGCAGGCTGCATCGACGGCGCCAGGGGAATGCTCCGACGCATCGAAGCACGGCTGGGGGAACGCCCGTACGTGGTGAGCACCGGCGGCTGGTCTCCCCTGCTGAAGGCCCACATGCCGGAGATCGACCACCTGGAGCCCGACCTCGTGCTGCACGGCGTCCGCATCCTGATCGAAACCGCCGACACGCCCGCTCCGGTCACGCGCGTTTGACCATGCAGACCGTGAACGTCCGGGTAGCCTCGTCGTAGGAGGACGTCTCTTCATCGAAATGATAGCCGTCGGAATTGTCCCACGCCTTGAGCTGCTCCACCTCTTCCACCGTGTCGCGCACGATGTAATTAACGAGCTGCCCCCGCAGGGGCTTTACGCCGTGAGAAAGAACCTTGCGCTCTCCCCCCTGCTCCTTTACAAACTTTACGACGACC
>DASSAV010000070.1:0-2149 GCA_035699265.1 Rhodothermales bacterium | reverse complement strand
ATCTGCGCCTTCAAGATGTCCAGCAGTTCTTCGTTGGTAATGGGCATGGCTTTTTCAGTTATCAGTTGGCAGTGAGTAGTTATCAGTTGTGTTCTGGGCGACCGCCGACGGCAGACCGCCGACCGCCGCTGATTCGGTTAGCAGATGGTGGTCAGAGGATCTGGATGCCTTTGGGGCATTTATCTTTGCGGAGGGAGCTGTGCTCGCCACCCAAGACAGTTTGGCGGCCGGGGGTTTGGCGTTCCAGGGCTTCGAGGCGGACGGTCAGGTCTTCTGTCCGGGCGGCCAGTTCCAGGAGCGCGACTTCACGCCGGGCGTCCGCTTTTGCGAGGCCGGACAGGGCCGCGCCGTGTTCGGCTTCCTGCTGCGCATCGTCCAGGCCGAGCACTTTGCGGAGCTTCGCGATCAGGCCGCCGGGCGGCTCGTCCTCGACGCGCCCGTACGGGCCCGGCGTATCGGTCTCGGTTATCGCTTCGGGGCGGGCGAGGCCGGCCATCGAGATGCCGCGCAGCTCGCCTTTCTCCAGGCGCTGCCAGGTGTCCGCATCGGTGACCTTGATGCCGACGGCCCAGGCACCGGGCGTCTCGGCGATGAAGAGCGGATCGCCTGCGCGGACGATCCAGCTTTCGGCGACGAAGCCCTTGCCGGGCACGCCATCATGGTCGCTGTCGATCTGGCCGGTGCGGCCTTCGCGCATGAAGTCGTACGCCGCCTTTTCGATCTCGGCGGCCTCGACGGTATCGCCGTCGGTGTCCACCTCATCCGGCGCGTAGACGACGCCGTACACGATGCGCCGCAGCGCGTCGGTGCGGGCAATGCTCAGTTCTTTCTCCAGGACCGCCCGCCCGCTGCCTTCGGCGCTCTTAACCAGCACGGTGCGCTGGTTTGCTGCTGCCGGGACCAGCGACAGGAAGTACACCTGTACGTCGCGCAGCTTCCGGCGGGCGCGGCGGCTGAAGGATGCCTGCCCCGCATCAGGCCGGCGCCCGTCCTCCGCCCGCTCGATCCGCTCTCCGACAGGCCGGGGCGGGCTCCCGCCGTCCCGTTTCGTTCTCACAAACTCGATCATTCGTGCGTCCTCGTTTCGGGTTGTATGGTTGGACCGCGCTGCACGGCATCTCCGTGCAACCGGCCTCAACGTACTTCCTCGGAACGGGTCGCCACAAGGTTATAAACATAACCTACACATATGACGAAGTCTGGCACGCAAGTGGAGGGGGGTCGGGGGATGAGGGAATGAGGGAATGAGAGAATGAGAGAAAGAGTGGAAGAGAGGAGGAGCGGAGGAAAGGAGGAGCGGAGGAAAGGAGGGGGAGAGATGCGGGGGGCCCGGATCAGGTCGGGACATGACTCAGCGTGGCGATTCTGGAGGGTGGTGCTGTTTTATGGGATGTCTCGACGGAGCCTGTCCTGAGCGAAGTCGAAGGGCTCGACATGACATGGGCAGAGTGTTGGGGGGTAAGGGGAACAGGAGAGATCCTTCGCTCCGTTCGGAATGAAGTGAGGTGTTTCAGGGAGCATTCAGCGTGAGAATGGAGCACACCCGTTCCCGCCCGTCATCCCGAACCCGGATTGATCGTGCCCAATGGCGCAGCTTCCACGTATGCGCTCACGGTCTCGGGCCAATACTGGGGTGAGGGATCTGTATGGAACGCGAGGCTCAGGTTTGAGCTGAACGGGTCCACCTTGAACAGATCCCTCACCCCGCCTCAGCCGTGCCTAAGCCGGAGCGTGGATTCCGAGCAGGGCGGCGTCGGTGAAGCTGCGAGCGGGATTCGGGATGACGGGTGGGGGGCTTTGCGGCTCGGTGGCGTGATTGCTTGGACGGAATGCTCGTTTCCCTGGGGGCTGCTAATGACATGAGATGCTGAAACGAGTGATACCAAATCCGAATGAGCCGTTTCGTTCGGGGGTGCGGTTGTGTTCGAGGGTGTGCTTTCCTGGGTATGGCGTGGTGTCATGATCGCACGGACGGAAAGCTTCGCGTTAGCGCTTCAATCGGATCAGGTTTAGGATTGCGCTGAGATGGGGGGCCGAGCTCTGTCCGGCGGGATACGGTGTTGCAGAAAGTCAAGGTTATTTGCATAACCTTTCGGGCGCGGGGTGCGGGCGGGATGTCGCCTACTCGGGGGCGCCGCGGAGTTGGACG
>DASSAV010000069.1:0-6352 GCA_035699265.1 Rhodothermales bacterium | reverse complement strand
CCAGGACGTTGCGGGGGCGCCCCGGTCGCTTCGGAAGGCGGTGCAGGGTCTCTCGGAGGAACAATTAAGGACGCCGTACCGGCCGGGAGGATGGACGGTCCGCCAGGTCGTGCATCACCTGCCGGACAGTCACCTGAACGCATATGCCCGGTACAAGCTGGCACTGACGGAGGACACGCCCACCATCAAGCCATACGACGAGGCCGCCTGGGCGGAGCTGGCGGATACGGACGTGGTGCCTATGGAAACGTCACTCGTTCTGTTGGAGACGCTACACGAGCGGTGGGTCGCGCTGCTGAAGCGCATGCAGGTGGAGGATTTCCAGCGCCAGTACCGGCATCCGGAGCACGGCAGCCTGTTCACGCTGGAGCGGGTGCTGGGCCTGTACGCCTGGCACGGGCGGCATCACGTGGCGCACATCACCGGGCTGCGTGAACGGAACGGGTGGTGACCGACGCCCGCCCTTTGCAGGCTTACGCTTCCATCAGCGTTCGGCAAAGAGGAGGGAGTATTTCACTCCTGCCCATCGAGAAAAACGATGGGGCCAGTCTGAGGTTCGGAGAAGCGCAGGCGCATCTCGCCCTCAGCCGTCGTGCCCTCCCACTTCTTGGAAAAGTCTCCCAGGTTGACCGTGGTTGTTATGTCAGATTCGAGCGCGCGGTCTGCAAGGCGGTCGAGGACTACGTCTTCCGTTAGATAGAGTTGGGAGAGTTTCGACCGGTCGCCCTCCTTTACGTTGAGGCGGATGTTGCTCTCTGTAACGCGGTAATCGTTCGTGATGAGTTGTGTTTCTTTACCCTTAAGCCTGTATGTAAATACGTACTGGCATTGATCCGTAAGCCGCAGTTCGGTCTGCGTCGCATCCAGTGTGTCGAGGAAACTGACGGTCGGGATACTGGTGGCGATGGGGTCGAATTCGAATGCCGCTATGGCGTAGCGGCCGTCCACATCCTTACAGGATGCCTGGCTGATGGGGTCGCCGCTATCGCAGCCGGCGACGATCGACACGCCGACGAATAAAAGGCCACAGAGATACCGATGCGCGTGCGAGAAAACCATACGTCTTCCGATTCAGGGATTGGGGGTTGTACTTCAGGATATTTCCAGATGCTCGCCGTACCGCCTCGAAAGCATTTATCGCTGCGAAGCTCCCGGTGGGATCCGGGTGAGACTCGGCATGATAAGGGCGAGCACAAAGATTCTGAAATGAATGCTGCGGGCCTGCCCCGGTGAAGCCGCCCCGGTTCTGACCAAGCCGACGAAGATCCCACACGGGTAACGGGCCGAGGGTGGCAAATATTGCCGAAGGGAGGGAGGGCCTGCCTCCGGGCATGTACGGGAAAGGATTGAAATAGTTTTCAACAGGGCACGTTCCGGCATGGTCCGGTCAAGTGGATCACGTTTTGCCTGCTGCACCGGCAACACTCGAAGGAGCCCCTGGCACGCGCAGGCACGGCTTGCCGCGGTGCAGGGCTCCGTTTCCGTGATCCAAACGTGAACTTTTGAAATGAGACGGTTCCTTTTTCTCCCACTCGCGACCTTGATGCTGATGTCGTTGGTTGCCGGTTGTGACGCCGTCGGCACCGACGACGGAGAGACCAGCGGGGGCGTGCAACTCTCCGGGCAGGTTCTCAATTCCACCACGAACAACCCGGTGCCGGACGCAGTCGTTCGGATCGCACCGTACGACCTCATCTTCGAGGTGGACGACGAGGGCAAATTCTCCGCCTCAATCGACGTCGACAGCACGATGGACCTCCAGGTCACTGCCACCAGCAGCGGCTTCTCGAACGCGGGCGTGACGGTGCTGGCGATGGCCGGGCGGACGGTAACCGTCCCCACGCTCAGGCTGACGCCGACGACCGACGCGCCTCCCGAATCGGGGCAGGCTTCAAACATCCTGCTCCTCAACCCGCCTCAGCAGAGCATCGGCGTGAAGGAGAGCGGCTCCCAGGAAGTAGCCGACCTCACCTTCCAGGTGACGGACTCGGTCGGGCGGCCCGTGATCCTCGACCACGCCGTGGACGTCAGCTTCTCCCTGGGCGTCTCGCCTCGCGGCGGTGAGTTCCTCTCCCCGTCCAGCGCGCGCACCGATAACAACGGCGAGGTATCTGTCCATCTCTCCAGCGGCACCAAGGCGGGCGTCGTCCAGGTCGTGGCCCAGGCGACGGTCGGCGGCCGGACGATTCGTTCCATCCCGGTCTCGGTCACGATCCACGGCGGCCTGCCGGACGCGAACCACTTTACACTGGCGCCGGCAGCGTTCAACTTCCCCGGCCTGACCACCTACGGCGTCACAGACGCCATGAGCATCATCGTCGGGGACAGATTTGGGAACCCGGTCAAGCCGGGTACGGCCGTGTACTTCACGACGTCGCACGGCGTCATCGGCGGCTCCACGCTCACGGATGAAGCAGGCGGCGGAGGCGTGACGTTGACCTCGGCCAACCCGCTGCCGCCGGACGGCGTGGCCACCGTCACGGCCAAGACGGCCGACGCCGACCAGGACTCGATCATCACCAGGATCCCGGTGCTGTTCACCGGCCGGCCCGTAGTCGACTTTCTGGATAACTTCCCCGCCGGGCCATACGCCAGGATGGATACCGTCTACCGCGTCAGCATCACCGATCCGCTCGGCAATCCGCTCATCGGGGGCACCACGATCACGGTCGAGGCGGAGGGCACGGCCGTGAAGGCTGTGGGCAACGTGGAGGCTAAACTCGACGATACCGCCTTCCGCCCGGGCAGCTATGACGATGGGAAGTATGACAGCAATGACGTCGTCAAAGGGCAGGGCATAACCGAATTCAGCTTCTGGGTCTCCAGGGAACAGGAGAACGAGGAAGACATCCCCGAGCTCAAAGGAATCACCCTTACCGTATCCGGGGCGAACGGCACCCTTCAGATCGCACTCTCCCCCGTCGGCGTGGCCGGGTCGGCAGGAAAGAACGGGGCCGTCGTAGTTAAAAAGCTGGCTAGCGGCGCCACACGCGTGCAGGCCGCCGAGTAGGTCGGTTTACCATAGCCCATGACGTGCGAAGAGCCGGGACGCCGATGGCGCATCCCGGCTCTTTCTCTTCTTCCGGCCGGGAACCATGTGGTTCAATGCCGTGTCCGTCACGGGTAGCCATCTGTCGCTGAACCTGACATGGAAACACCGGGAACCGTACGCGCCATCTTCATCGCGCCCGACGCCGGGGGTGTGATGAACGTGGTGGAGCGCGTCCGCGCCGTTCCGGGACGTGGACTGGAAGGCGACCGGTATTTCTACCAGCGGGGTTCGTTCTCACGCTGGCCGGGGCCACACCGCGAGGTGACGCTCATCGCCTCGGAAGCGCTGGTAGAAATGGAAGCGGAGACGGGCATCGCGCTGCCGCCGGACCAGAGCCGCCGCAACATCCTGACCGTCGGAATCGACGTGAATCAGCTCTTGCACCAGGCGTTCGACGTCGGCCCGGTGACGATGCGGGGCATGCGGCTCTGCCAGCCTTGCAAGTACCTGGCGCGATTGACGGACCTGTCGGATCTCGTCCCGGCCATGCTGAACCGGGGCGGGCTGCGCGCCCGCATTCTATCGGAAGGGATCGTTTCCGCCGGGGATCGGATCGTACCCGTTACGTGATCTAAATTGCCGTCCGGCACGAACCGCGCACGGACTGGCACGTTCACGTGGCCCCGGAAACTTCCTTCATCGTAGTACCATGTCCAGGCTCTCGCTCGTCCTCGTCCTCCTCACTGGATTCGCACTCCTCGCCAACACCGGATGCCGGGGTATCGATTCGTCGGAGGCGCGCCCCGCGCCTGCCCTTGTGATGCCGCAGCCGACCGTATCGGCGCGGCAGGACAGCATCGGCGGCATGACGGACGGGGGCGAGGTCACGATGGCCCGCGTCCGCCAGAACATCCTCATCCGGGAGGACTCGGCGTGGGCGCGGGCGCTGCGCGTCCACTACAACGCCATCGTGCTGGACGGGCACATCGACACGCCGACGTTGATGCTGGACCGGGGCTACCGGTTCGCGGAGCGCCACCGCATCGGCAACGTGGACTTGCCGCGCATGTACGAGGGCGGGCTGGACGCCGCCTTCTTCTCGATTTACGTCGCCCCTCCCTACGGCGAAGGCGAACAGGCCGTGCAGCGCGCGCGGGACATGATGGCGGAGTTGAAGCGGCAGGTCGGCGCTTCATCGGACAGCATGGCGCTCGCGTACTCGGCGGCCGACGTGCGGCGCATCACGAGATCGGGCAGGAAGGCGGTGCTCATGGGTCTGGAGGGCGGGCACGCGCTGGCGGGCTCGCTGGATGTCCTGCGCGAGCTGCACGACGCGGGCATCCGGTACGTGACGCTCACCCACATCAACACGAACTCGTGGGCCGACGCCTCGCAGGCGCCGCCTCGGTGGAACGGGCTCAACGACCTGGGCCGGAAAATGGTACGCGAGATGAACCGCCTGGGGGTGCTGGTGGACCTGGCGCACGTCTCCGATTCGACCTTCTACGACGCACTGGCGGTATCCGAGGCGCCCGTGCTCGTCTCGCATTCGTCCATGCGGGCGCTGACGCCGGGCGTGCGCAATATCGACGACGACATGCTCCGGGCGCTGGCGAAGAACGGGGGCGTGGTGATGATCAACTTCTTCGACGCGATGGTGAATCCCCACATCACCGATGAGATCATGGAAGAAGCCTACACCCGCCTGCCCGGCCAGGACTTGCACGACCTGTGGAGCGTGGTCTACGACGTCATGCGGGAGCGCGGCGTCCCCCACGCCACCGTCGAGGACGTGGTGGACCACATCGACCACGCGGTCAAGGTGGCCGGAATCGACCACGTCGGCATCGGGTCGGACTTCGACGGGGTGTTCGACCTGCCGGACGGGTTGTGGGACTGCACGCGGCTGCCCTGGATCACGTACGGCCTGGTGAAACGCGGCTATTCTGACGAGGACATTTACAAGATCCTCGGGGGCAACGCGCTCCGGGTGCTTGAGGACGCCGAGCGAGTGTCCCACCGGCTCCAGGCCCATTCGTGACCGGCAGGGGGGCGGCCATTTTACCTTGCCCCGCACGAATCGATTTTGGATTTTCGCTACCTATCACTTTTGCCTAGATGACCGTTACCACTGAAACGCCAGCGACTTGTCATCCCGATCGAAGAGAGGGATCTGTTTGAAACGCGACGCTCAGGATTGTTCTGAACCGTTCCACTTCGGACAGATCCCTCCTCCTGCGTCGTCGAGATGACGTAAAGGGATAAAATTGAGGCGTTGTGAAGCACTTCGCCAAAGTGATAGGTAGCTAGTTTTGGATTTTAGATTCGCCGATTTGGAATTATGAGAGCCATTATGCTGCGAGGATCACCCCCCTTCCTTTTCCTGCTTCTCCTGCCGCTGGCGGGGTGCCAGATCTTCGGCAACCTGGATGCAGGCGACGATACGACCGAGAAGACCTATCCCGGCGCTGAGGATCTCCCCCTCGTCAGCGTGCAAGCGTTGAACACGACAGCGCCGGTACCGGGATCGTACAATGTCCGCGCTTACGTGACGGGCTTATTCATTTGCCCCCCGAATATGGAGTGCTTTGCTCCAGATCACATGCTGATCGCGGACCAGCTTCACGTCAGCGATTCAGACGAAGTGATCTCCCCCGCCGCATATCCGCTCACCCAATTCGAGGTCGGCGCGCATTACCTCATGTCCCTGGAGGCCGACACGGCCGATGTGCGCTATCCCTCGACTGAGAAGCCTGTGCGCGTCTTCCGTCTGCTGGGATACGACCGCATCCCGTAAGTGAGAGCGGCGAACTCGGTCACGGTGTTTACGATGTTGAAATATGCGCGCCGGGCCGGACACCTTGCGGAGCGCGGTAGGTATATCGAGGTAGCGGTGCATCGGGGCGCGAGCGGGCACAGAACGAGACAGGTGATGATACCAGAAACGCCCGCCGCCACGTCAGCGCGACGCGAGCGCGATGATGCGGTGTTAAGGCCCGGCAGGCGCCTCGGGCGCGGCCGGCGAGCCACACCGAGCGATGCCACCGCTGATGATCGAAAGACGGGCGGCTTCCTCCGAACGGCCACGGGGCCGGCGCAGGGAGTCGCCCGTCGTGTTCTGGGGCCGCGGAGTGGTGATACCAAATCCGGTTATTCACTTGAGGAATGGCAAAAGCAAAAGAAGCTCCCCTCCTTTCATTGTCATTGACTTAAAATTCCTATCAAAACCTCTGTCCTGTAGCCGCAGGTCTTTAGCCTGCGGACTTTTGGCTTCCAAATCGCCAGTTCTGTTAGGGACTCTAATACCAGTTCTCCGAAATAGCAGTGCATACTCTCTGGCCTGCCATTTTGAATAACAGC
>DASSAV010000068.1:0-2472 GCA_035699265.1 Rhodothermales bacterium | reverse complement strand
GCCGCCACGCCGGGCGTGACGCTACATCTGTTCTGGAGATCGGCTGCGGCCCCGGCTATCACGTACGTGCGCTCTCACGGCACGGGTTGCGGGCCGTCGGACTCGATCTCAGCGCGCCCATGATCCAACTCGCCCGCGAGCGGGCGGACGCGGAGGGTACGATCGTGGAATGGCTGGTAGCTGACATGCGGGACTTCCACCTGGATGAGCCTGTGGATCTGGCGGTGTGCTACTTCGACGGCATTGACGCGCTGCTCGATACGGACGACCTGCTTCACCACCTGGAGACCGTAGCGCAGAACCTCGCACCGGGGGGACTTTACGTGATCGACTGCACACACCCTCGCGACTGCTCTTATACCAACTACGGTGACTACACGTACTCGGGCGAGCGAGACGGTGTCAAGGTCGACATTATCTGGGCCACCAACGGCCCCAAAATCGACCCCCTGACCGGTGTTGCCGAGGTAGGGCTGGAGATGCACGTTCAGGACAACGGGTTCCGGCACGTCATTCGCGACGTGGCCCGTGAGCGATGCTTCACGCCGCAAGAAATCAATCTCCTCGTGCGCCTTTCCGGTGCGTTCGAAATTGCCGGCTGGTACGGCGATTTCGACGTTCACCAGAAGCTGGACAACTCTCCACAATCGCGCCGCATGATTGCGGTGCTTCAAAAACGTGGTGCTTAGCTAGCTATGGATGAAGTGCCGACTTCTTACCTATCACCCAAGCTCGAAACACACATCAACGACGGATCGCGAGGCTCCTTCGCCCGCGAGTCCATCAAAGCCGGTGAAGTCATCTCGGTCTGGGGCGGTGAGGTCGTGCCCCAGGATCTTTTTTTCAAACTCCCACCGTCTATCCAGTCGGTCAGCGTCCAGATAGAAGAAAACCTGTACCTGGCCCCTTCCCGCGAAAGCGCAGGCGAGTGGATCAATCATTCCTGCGACCCGAATGCGGGGATGTCCGGGCAGATCGTCCTGGTAGCCATGCGCGACATCGGTGCGGGCGAGGAAGTCTGTTACGATTACGCCATGACGGACGGGAGCCCCTACGACGAGTTCGAATGCCGGTGCGGCTCGCCGCTCTGCCGGAGGCGCGTAACCGGCAACGACTGGAGCATTCAATCGCTCTGGGAACGTTATGACGGGCACTTCTCCCCGTATCTCCAACGCCGCATCGACCGGCTACGCACAAATCTCCTCGCGGAGGTCCATTCCCAGGTCCCCGACGGCCTCGCCCTGACGGGAGACGGATGTGCTGACGGACTGCTGGAAGCCAGTGCGAACCCGCCCAGGGGAACATCGAGGCGGAAACCTCGGCGACGTTAGAGCGGGTCGGTTCCCTCCCGCACGGCTGCGCTGTCGTGCTCGGCGGCGGGGACGGGCTGGCGTGAGCGATCTTGCTCCATTAGGACCTGATCCAGGACGCGGCTGTAAAGATCGGCGTACTCGTCGGGATGCTCGGCGAAGTAGGACACGACGTGCCTGTACTGCCGGGCCGTCATGCCGTGGCTCGCCAGGATGGAATCACGCAGGCCCGGCGGAACGGTGTAGCCGAGTTGCTGCCGTGCCCTGACCAGGTGCAGATCAGCCAGCGCGCTTACTAGGGTGGAGTCGGCCACGCGTGGCTTTCCGGAATGAAAGGAGGAGCACGCGGGAAGCATCGCGACGAGCGAGACTGCCACGACGAGCATGAAGGCATGCAGGACCCCGGCGAGATGGACCGGCTTTCTGGAGGAGCGGGGTTTCATTCCGTGTTGAACCTGGTGTTGTTATACTACGTTCGGGGTTGCGCGTGGAATTCCTCACGGCTGCCCTTGTTCTCAAGCAGCCGCCATCACGCAACCTCCGCATGGCCGAAACACATCCCCGCATCTCTATCATCATTGTCACGTGGAATGCGCTTCCATTGCTCCAGGCGTGCCTTCCCTCGGTCGCAGCGACGGATTACCCCGATTTCGAGATCATCCTGGCCGACAATGCCTCGACGGATGGCTCGGTTGAGTGGGTCCGGGCCAGCTTGCCTGAAATCCGGGTCGTACGTCATCCCGAGAACTGGGCGTTTTGCCGGGGCAACAACGAAGCCATACCCTACGCGACCGGAAAGTACATCCTATTCCTGAACAACGACGTCGAAGTGCCGCCCGGCTGGCTGGATCCGCTCGTACGAGAGATGGACGATCCTTCCGTCGCAGCCGTGCAGCCGAAACTGCTTCAATACCACAAGCGCGCCTGGTTCGAGTACGCCGGGGCCTCGGGCGGCTTTCTGGACGCGCTGGGCTATCCGTTCGCCCGTGGCCGCATCTTCGACACGCTGGAGCGGGACGAAGGTCAGTATGACAATGCTCGGGACATCTTCTGGGCGAGCGGGGCGGCCATGCTCGTCAGGCGCTCCGCATTGGACGAGGTCGGCCTCTTCGATGAGCGGTTCGTCATGCACATGGAAGAAATCGATCTCTGCTGGCGCCTG
>DASSAV010000067.1:0-19276 GCA_035699265.1 Rhodothermales bacterium | reverse complement strand
CTACGTAGGCGGCACCTTAGCGTTTCAGATACTCCTGTTAAGCACGGCGTTCATGTTTATTCGATCAACACTAGAGAACGTGTTTCTAGTGCAAAACCGCCTGCGTCTGCAACTTTGGATCATGTTTATGGCCGTTGGAATAAACGTTGTTCTCAATGTGATACTTATTCCACGGTTTGGTTTGATCGGTGCATCATCAGCAATGGCCTTCTCAGAACTGTTATTGTTAGTAGTCGGATGGCTAGCTGTCAGCCGCCGCATCGGAGTTGTGCTCACCGCAATCCCACTACTCAAACCATTAGCCGCTTCCGTCGTAATGTCAGTGATCCTATTGTTCACTGGGGAATATTTTCACCCACTGATCACAGTCGGAATCGGCGCTGTCATTTATGTGGTTTCGCTTATACTGCTAGGCGGCATACCACGAGATATAGTGTCCTACGTCATGCCACTATATACAAAGCTCAAACCGATTCATGCTCGATAAAGGGCGATTGCATATGAGTTCGCCGTCTAAAGGGGAGATGCCGGATCAGGTCATACCATTCCTCCAGAAGTTGGATGATCCCTACGGCATCACCTGGCGCATCGCCAACGTCTTCCGACGCTTCAACCTTCGATGGTTTTTTCATTTTGGTGAGGGGCTGCTTCGGAGTGTACACCATGAACGTCCAATTTTTATCATTGGACTACCTCGCTCCGGTACTACATTCCTTTTCCACCTCCTACGCGAAAGCAATGAACTGGCTATACTTGAGCGTGAGGGGCATGACATCTGGCGCTTGTTTCACCATCCGCGCTATAGCGACTGGGATTCGGATTCAGTCGGACAAGGTGAGATCCGCTTTGGAGAGCGCCGCGTCGTAAATGCAATCTTCTTTGCATTCGCCGGCACCAAGCGCTTCGTAGAAAAAACAGCAGACAATTGCATCCGAGTTCCTTACCTGCTTGAGTTATTTCCGGATGCTACGTTCGTTGTAATGAAGCGTAATCCTTGCGACGTGATCAACTCATATATTAACGGCTGGCGGCATCCTTTGGGCCGTTTTCGGTCTTATTTCGTTCCAGATGTTCTTTCTATTCCAGATTATCCACACCGGCATCGGTGGTGCTCAACACTAATTGACGGCTGGCGATCATTTGCCAGCGCGCCCATACCAGAGATTGCTTTTGCACAGTGGCGAGAGTACGTGCAGTTCACCGTGGCTGCCAGATCACTAGTCCCCTCCAGTCAATGGCTGGAACTTTATTTCGAGGATCTCCTACTCCACCCCGAAGCAACAACTGGCAATCTGTATGCAAAGCTGAGGCTGCACTCCGAACCGCGTCTCGAAGCTAAGCTAGTAGATTTATTGTCGAACCCAGTCAATGCACTTACACCACCAGGTCAGGACAAGTGGCTTCACCAGAATGCAAGAGAAATCAAAGCATTGCTTCCGAGGATTGCTCCTCTTGCGCTACAATTGGGCTATAACATTGACCCCGCGACTGGGGAATGCGAGATCTTGCGAGACACAGACGTATTCGTCTCTTAGCAACTGTTGGGGCATGCAATGGACCATCTCGGGCATCCGTAGAGGGCATTCATACGACGGGTGTGGCCCACACAAGCGCTACACAGGCCTGACCTCGACCACCCCCCAAACCCCGTTCCTCGACAAGCTCGGCACGGGCTCTGACTAAGAGGGGGCATGCTTTCCCGACTATTAAACAGCCGCAGCATCTATTTCCAATATGACACGACTTGCCATCATCGGTCTTGGGGCCGTTACGCGGAATATCCATCTGCCTGCGTATGAATCTATACGGGGTGAGGTGGAGGTGGTGGGCGGGTGCGACGTGAGCGCCTCGGCGCGGGAGGCTGTGAAGGGGCGGGTGCAGGCGGTGTTTGAGGATGCGGAGGCGATGATCAAGAGTACCCAACCGGATTTCGTGGCGATCTGCACACCGCCGGCGCTGCACCGGGAACAGTGCCTGATGGCGCTGGACTACGGTTGCCACGTGCTCTGCGAAAAGCCGCTGGCGCCGTCTATGGACGAGGCGGTTGAGATCGCTCGGGCGGCGGAGCGGGCCGGGCGGCAAGTGGTGGTGAACACGCAGTTTCCGTACATGAGCACGTACCAGGCAGCGAAGGCGCAGATCGGGACGGCGGCATTCGGGCGGCTGCTGTTCATGCACGCCTGGCAGACGTTCCGCCGGACGGCGGATACGGAAACCGGGTGGCGTGGCGAGATGGAGCGCAGGCTTTGCTTCGAGTTCGGGGTCCACGTCTTCGAACTGGCCCGTTTTTTCTTCGACGACGATCCGGAGACGGTCACCGCGCACATGCCGCGCCCGGTGGCGGGCGAGCGGGCCGACGTGGTGAACACGATTGCGCTCGGGTTCGAGGACGGGCGCGGGGCGGCCATCGTGCTGGACCGGTTGAGCCAGGGGCCGCACCGCTACCTGGAACTGAGCCTGGACGGCGAGCACGGATCGATCCACACCTCTATCGGCGGGGAAGTGAGAATGGAGGTGGGGCTGCACACGGCATCTCGGCGGCCGTTCTTCGGGCTGCACGTAGTGAAGGGTGGAAAAGCGGTGCTCCAGCACGGGGACCGCTCGCGGTTGCTGGCGAAGGAGGGGATGAACCCGTTCGCGGCGGCCACGGCGCGGCACCTGCGCCAGTTCATCGCGGCCGTGCGAGACGGGCGGGAGCCGCGCGGGGCGGCGCAGGACAACCTGAAGACGCTGGCACTGGCCTTTGCCGCCTACGACTCTGCCGAGTCGGGCCGCATGGTTCGCATGAAGGAGTACGTGGGAGAGCGTGAGGAGTCTACGAGCCTATGAAGGTAAGAGAGAGCGGGGGTGTGAGGGAGTACGAGTCTATGAGAGTTAGAAGCGGCAATCGGAGGCTCGAAGGCTTGTAGTCTCATTGATTTGATATCTCATTCCGATCAAGCCGTTTATGGCATTTTCTGTTTCCAGCGATACGGGCGCCGGACCCTTGAAGGCCGGTATCATCGGTGCCGGGCTCATGGGCCACTGGCACGCCGATGCGGCCGTGCACGCGGGGGCCTCGATTTCGGCCGTTTGCGACGTGGATGCGGACGCAGCCGGCCGTCTGGCCCAACGTTACGGCGCGGTTGTCTCCACGAGCCTGGAGGAACTGCTCACGAAGGCGCGGCCGGACGTACTCCACATCTGCACGCCCCTGGAGACACACGTGACGCTCGCCGAGGAGGCGCTCGGGGCCGGGGTTCACTTGCTCGTCGAGAAGCCACTCACATGCGAGGTGGAGCAAACTGCTGCGCTGCTCGAGCGCGCCCTCGAATCGGGGCTTCTGGTCTGCCCGGTCCACCAGTTTGTCTTTCAAGACGGGGTCCGGAAGATGCTCTCGTCCCTCGACCACCTCGGGCGGCTCATGCACTTCGAGGCGACGTTCTGCTCCGCTGGAGGGCTGGGCCGGAATGGAGCCTTTCTCGATGCCGTGGTGGCGGACATCCTGCCTCACCCCCTCTCACTCATGCAGGCTTTCTTACCGGAGGGATGCGCCGTGGACGAGTGGCACACGGTCCATCCTCGGCCGGGCGAGTTTCAGGCAGTGGGTGTGCAGCACGGCGTCACCGTCTCTATCCGTATCAGCATGAACAGCCGCCCGACGACTACGGGACTGCGATTGTACGGCACGCGGGGCACGGCGCACCTCAATCTCTTTCACGGGTACGGATTCTTCGAGCCGGGGCACGTATCACGTGCACGTAAGGTCGTACATCCGTTCGAGCAGGCATTTCGGAGCCTCACGGCCACCACGACGAACATGGCCCGCCGCGTCCGCCGATGGGAGCCCGCCTATCCGGGCTTGCGAACGCTCGTCGACCGGTTCTACCGTGCGGTCCGGCACGAAGCGCCCTCCCCGCTCGATCCGGAGGACGTTCTGGCAGTTGCCCGAGGGAGGGAGCAGTTGATCGAACGAGCCGGGCTGTTCAGCCGTGTATGAGCATGGAGATCCCCCGTCCACACTCCCCTACCCTGTCGGTCGTCGTCGGCTCAAATAATGCCCGCACGACGATTGCGTCCTGCCTCGAAACGCTCGTGCGCCAGTGTGACGCGGCCGGAAGCCAACTCATCGTTGTGGACAACTCCGAGGACGGGACGGACGTCCTGATACGGGAGCGCTTCCCCCAAGTGCGCCTCATTCGATCGCTGGAGCGCAAATATATTCCCGAGTTGTGGGCAATCGGGATGGAGCAGGCGGAGGGAGCGGTCGTCGCTATCACGACGGCTCACTGTATCCCCGCCGAGGACTGGGTGGCGCAGATCCTCCAGGCCCACGCATCCGATCCGGCAGCGGGCATCGGAGGCGCAATAGAGAGTGACGACGCGGCCGAAACGACGGATTGGGCCATCTACTTTTGCCGCTACTACCGTTTCATGCAGCCGCTGCTGCCAGCCAGCGTGCACGACATTGCCGGTGACAACGCCTCCTATAAGCGCTGGGCACTCGAACGGTATCGCGCGGCCTGGGAGGAGGGCTTCTGGGAGCCAGACGTCCACCGTGAGATCCTGAACGACGGCGGCGAGCTGCGCCTGGCCCCGCAGATCGTCGTGCGGCACAAGCGATCCTTCAGCGCGAGCGGTTTTCTACACAACCGCTTTCAGCACGGCCGGCAATTCGGCCAATCCAAGGCATCACGCATGGGTACCGGCCATCGGATTGCTGAGGCCCTGAAATCCCCGCTCGTACCCGCCGTGCTCCTCAGCCGCGTCGTGAGAACCGTGCTGGCGAAGCGGCGGCACCTGAAGCCGCTGGCGAGAGCCCTACCGTTGATCGCACTCTTTTACACGACGTGGGCGGCCGGTGAGGCTACGGGGTATCTTACCCGTTCCCAACCGTGATTATGAACGAGGAAGTGCCCCTACTCTCCGTCGTCGTGGCCTCGACACATGCGTCTGGGCACGTGGAGCGCTGCCTGGATGTATTGAGGTCTCAAGTACAAGGCCGCCGGGTGGAGATCATTCTGGCAGGGGCGTTTACCCCTGACCAGGAATCGAAGTTCGACGACATCTGCTTCATTCCCTTTCCCGAGGCAACTCCCGGCCCTGTCTTGTGGGGAGCCGGTATTGCCCGTGCGCGCGGGGAGCAGATCGCCGTTACGGATACGCTTACGTTGTTCGATGCGGGCTGGGTCGATGCGGCCCTTTGCGCATGCACCCCCGAACGGCCCATCGCGGGGGGAGCCGTGGAGCCGCTCCCGGTCCAGAGTCTCGTGAATTGGGCGGCGTACTTCTGTGACTACGGCCAATTCATGCGTCCCCTCCAGGGCGGGACTTCACGCGAGCTTCCGGGGACCAACGTCACTTTTAAGCGGACCCTCCTGGAACATGCGTCTGCTTACACGCAGCCTTCGTTCTGGAAGACTTACTGGTGCCGCGCACTGGCCGCCGACGGCGTACCGCTCACGTCTGTGCCGTCGATGGTCGCCTTCCATGCGAAGGAGTACCGTCTTGGATCTCTCCTGTTGAGGCGATACCGGCATGGCCGGTGCTTTGGCGGCATGCGAAACGAGCAACTGTCTGTCGGGCGGCGCGTGGCTTATCTAGCCGGTTCTCCTCTTTTGCCTGTGCTATTCCTGCTGCGCATGACGAGGACATTCCTGCCCAAGCGGCGGTTTCGCAGGCAGTTCTTCGCCAGCCTGCCGTTTTCCGTGCTCGCCCTCGCGAGCTGGAGTATCGGAGAGGCGTTCGGGTATCTTGCGGGGCCAGGGGATTCGTGCCAGTTCGTGTACTGAGCTAAGGGTGAGTGGGGAAAGGAGGAAAGAAGGAAAGGGAGAAAGGGAGAAAGGGGGAAAGGGGGAAAGGGAGAGTGGAGGAGCGGGTCAGATGCCGTGGATTTCGAAGGTGGAGCCTTCTACGGGGTCTTTTTCGACTTCGATGCGGACGGGGAAGGCTTCTTTGAGCTCTTCGAGGTGGGTGATGACGAGGATCTTGTCGAAGTCCTCCTGGATGGTCTGGATGGCTTCGACCAGGTTCTGGATGCCCTGGGTATCCTGGGTGCCGAAGCCTTCGTCGATGAAGAGGGTGCGGACGCGGACGCCGCTGCGCTCGGCGAGGAGCTGGGAGAGGGCGATGCGGAGGGCGAAGTTTACGCGGAAGGCTTCGCCGCCGGAGAAGGTCTCATAGGCGCGCGCGGCGCCCAGTTCGTCGGTAATGATGATGTCCAGCGTTTCTTTGGTGCCGCCGGTCTTCTTGTCTTTCAGCGTTTCGAGCTTGACGTGCATCTTGCCGTCGGTGAGCC
The DNA here is from genome assembly GCA_035699265.1 of Rhodothermales bacterium. Lineage (GTDB taxonomy): Bacteria > Bacteroidota > Rhodothermia > Rhodothermales > DASSAV01 > DASSAV01. The sequence goes on along the minus strand of DASSAV010000067.1, from coordinate 12,999 downwards.
GGTCCAGCAGTTCGTTGGCACGTTCTTCCAACTCTGGCAGCGTCTCCTCTATGATGAGGGACGGGATGCCCTGGCGCCCGAAGGCGGCGCGCAGGTGTTTGTAGATGGCGCGCTGGTGCCCGGTTTCTGCGAACTCGGTCCGGCGGAGGGCCAGGGTTCCGCGGTCCCGCGCGGCCTGCTCCAGCCTGGCGGTGAACTCGCCGAGGTTTACCTGGAGGACATGCAGGGCATCCTCTTCGCCCTTGAGGTTCTTCAGGACGGTGTCTCGCTCCGCCTCAACGGCGGAACGACCCGTCAGTTCAATCTGAATCTGCGAAAGCTTTTGCGTGAGCGCGTCCCGCTCTCCGGAGGTCTGTTGTAGATCGCGGGCGATGCGGGTTAGCTGCTCCTTCCATTCGAGAATGTTCTGCTGTGCGTTGAGGAGGTCCTTCATGCGGGCGCCTGCCTGCGAGAGGTCTTTGATCTCCGTTCGGACCCGCTCCAGCCGCCCGGCATCGAAGCCGACGGCGGCGAGCTGTTCGCGGAGCCCAGCGATGGCGTCACGGACGGAGCCCAGTACGGAACCGTCTTCCAACTGAGCGCGCAGGGTATTCACTTGCTGCTCGCCCCGAGACACGGCCTGCGCCAACTGATCGCGGCGTCCGGCGACCTGTTCCAGGTGGCGCAACTGGTCTTCATAGCGGGGCGCCTGCGCGGCATCCAGGCGCGTCTGCTCGAAGGCCGGCTCATCGAAGGGGAGGCGCTTCAGTTCCTCCTGGAGCTGCCGCCACCTGGCGCGGTATTCCTGTCCGAACCGCTTCTCCTCAACGACGGCGGTACGTTCGGCGATGCGTTTTTTGCGGGCCTCAACTGCAGCGAGGTCGTCGTGGTAGCAACCGATGCGCTCCTCTGTTTTGGCCAGGCGCTCCGGCACGCTCTCGTAGCCTTCGAATTGCTGCTGGAGCCGTTTGTAGGCTTCTCGGAGGGCGTCCCGCTCGCGTTTGTGATTCCCGGCGGCGGCCGTGCGCTCGTCGATTTCGCGTTCGAGCTGAGAGACGGACTCCTGGTAGTGGACTTCAACCTCGGCGCGGCGTTCGGAGGAGAGCCGGGTGCCACAGGTGGGGCACTGGCCCTCTTCTCGGGCGTCGAGGAACCGGTTGAAATTGTCCTGCAACTTTGCGACGGCGCTCCGGCGGGCCGAGAGCTCGCCTTCACACTCCTTGATGGACTCGCCGAGTTCCTGTCCCCTCCCCTTCGTTTCGTCCAGCTTTTGTTGAAGTAAATTGCGTTCGCAGAGGGCTTCGCTGAGCTTTCCGCGATCCGCTTCAAGTTGTTCTATAGATGGCAGCGAGGCGAGTGCCTGGTCGTTTTGCTCCTGAAGGGCCCGGATTTCGCCGGTGAGGGACTCGCGCAGGGCAAGCAGTTCGCGTTCGACGGCAGCGACCTCGTCCTCGACGCGCTTACGTGCCTGGAGGACGGTGTTCATCTCATCGAGGCGGCGCTGGGCCTCTCGCGCGTGCTGAAGGCTCCGGCGCGCGGCGGGCTCCTCCACCAGGGCCGTCTCACATTCTGTGAGAGCCGTCCGATTGGCGCGTAGTTCGACCTCGGCAGCGTGGAGACGTTTCTCCCACTCTACCTTGCGGTCGCGCAGCTCCGCCTCTCGCTGCTCGATCTGCTTTTCGAAGCCGCGGTAGATGTGGCTTTTCGAATCCAAGTCGTCGCGTTCTTGCTGGAGGGCCTGATAGCGGTCGTAATCACGCTCGATCTGCTCGCGGCGCCCCACGAGCTCGTCGGCTTCGGCGATGCGGCCGCGCAGGCGCTGTTCGTCCTGCCGGTGCTGCTCCAGACGCCGGGTGAGAGCCTGGAGGGACTGCTCCGCCGTCTCGGCCTCGCGCTTGCGGGCGTCGAGGGCGAGACGGCGCTCGGTCAGCTTCCGCTCCTGTTTGCGAAGCTCGGCGATTTCGGCTTGTTTGGTCCGGACGGTTTCCTGTAGCTCGTCGCGCGCGCTGATCCACTTCGGTTCCTGTTCCACCGACTGCGTCAGGCGGTCGATCTCCGATTCGAACTGTTGGAGGCGGTCGGCGGCCTCCCGCTCCCGGTCACGCGCGATGTCAGCGAGGCGGTCGTAGCGTCCGAGGTTCAGGATCCTGGACAGGATCTCCTTGCGCTCGTTCGGCTTCTTCTTGGTGAACTCGTCCGAGCGACCCTGCAGGAGGAAGGCGGAATTGATGAAGGTGTCGTAATCGAGCCCAATAGCCGCATCAATACGCTCCTGTGTCTCGCGTACGGAGCCGCCGGTGAGGGGCCGGTAGGCGTCATTTCCCGGCTCGTAGACGAGGAATTCGATGTCGGTCCGGTTGGTTTTGCCAGTAGCCGAACGGGTATAGGAGCGGGTTACGCGGTAGCGGTCGCCTTCGACGTCGAAGGCGAAGTCGACGTGCATGCGGCGGGTGCCGACGCGGATGAGCTCGTCGTCGGGCTTGTGGCTGCCGCTGGACTTGCGGGCTTCCCCCCAGAGCGCCCAGGTCATGGCGTCGAGGAGGGCCGACTTGCCCTGCCCGTTCCGGCCCGAGAGACAGGCGACGTGAAACTGCTCAAAATCCAGGGGCGGAGCCGCCGTACCGTAGCTGAGAAAGTTGGTTAACCGAAGCTCGACAGGGACCATGCTGTGGGAAGTGCGCCTAACGATGGGGATCCGGGAGGTCGAGGGTCAATATACGGCGTTCGTTCCTGGTGCTTCGTGCTTAGTTCTATGCTGTTGCTTGTCAGGGTGTGGGGGTGTGGGTTAGCGGGTGGTGTCGCGGGGTGTGAGGCGGTCGGGTGTGAAACGGTCGGAGAGGCGTTGCAGGTCCGGGACGTGCTCGGCGACGTAGTCCCAGGAGGCCGGAAGGATCGAAAGGACAGGGCGGTAGAGGACGGAATCGCGGCGGGCGGCCTGGTTGGGGACGCCGAGGTATCCGGCGATGAGCAGGACGATACTGAGGGCGAGGGCGGCCTTGAAGGCGCCGGCCAGGCCGCCCGCGATGCGATTCAGGGCCGACAGGTGAAGCGCCTGAAGGGTCCGCTCGACCAGTCGGGCCAGCAAGAACATGGCCACCTCGATCGCGATGAAGACCACGATGAATGCCACGATGGGGGCCACTCTATCGGATAGGCCGAACACGCCTGTAAGCCAGGCGCCGACGAGGGGCGTGAGCCGGGCAGCGGCGATGAAGGCGAGGATGAGGGCGAGCAACTGGGCTACTTGCCGGACGAATCCTGTGATGAAGCCCCGTACGAGGCCGAGGGCGAGCAGGGCGGCTATGACGACGTCCAGTGTGTTCAAGAGTGTTTGAGTGCTCGGGTGTTAACGTGTTTGAGTGTTTACGGGAAGCTCGTTCTTTGTTCTTTGCTCTTGGTTGTCACGGGGTATGGGGTGGGCAAAAATAACGGCGCAGCGTCTGGTACGGGCGCTGCGCCGGGAAGATGCGGTTTCTCGAAGTGAAGCTGGAGGTCGGGCCGGCTAGAGGTCGCCCTTGAGATCGTTGAGGATGCCCTGAACGACTTCCTGAACGAGGCGGCCTTCGGCGCGGCCCCGGAGGAGGCGCATGGACTCGCCCATGATCTTTCCCTTATCCGAGACCGAGATAGGCCCCATGCCCATGATGACCTCGTGGACGGTTTCTCGGATCTCGTCGACAGTGAGTTGTCTGGGCAGGTAGGTTTCGATGATGGCGAGTTCTTCGCTCTCCTTTTGCACGAGATCGTCTCGCCCGCCGGACCTGTATTGCTCAATGGCGTCTCGCCGCTGCTTGGCTTGCTTCTGGAGGACGGCGTTTTCCTGATCCTCGGAGAGCGTTGCTTCGCCACCCTGGCGCTCGGCGATTTCCTTTTCCAACAAGGCTGCCCGGAGCGAGCGGATGGTGCGCAGCCTCGCGTCGTCTCTGGCACGCATGGCTGCCTTCAGGTCTTCCGAGAGCTTGTCTTTCAACATGGGGCGATTTGTGGATGGGGGTGTGGGAGTCTGGGGGGTGTTAAGGTACGATGGGGGCGGGGGTGATGCGCGGCGCGTGGACGGACTGTTCCGCTCAATATTTGCGGAGGATGAGGCGGACGGCGAAGACGCCTACGCCGACTTGCATGGCGCCGAGGGCTATGCCTGCGCGGGTATCCAGGCTCTCGATCCGTTCGCGGAGCAGGGGATCGCCGGTTTCCCGGTAGTCTTCGAAGAGGTTGTCGGCTTTGAGCTTGAAGTGGACTGAGGTGATCCCGGCCGCAACGGCAAGGCCGACCGAAGCGTAATCGATCCAGCGCCGGTGGTACTTCGGGGGGCTCCACGAGAGCTTGACGGCTCGCTGCGCATCCCCATCGGGCTTCAACACCACATTCACGTCGTTCCAGATGTCCGTGCCGACCGCGACTTCTTTCGCTCCGAATTCGGGATGATCGACCACGAGGGTGCCCCTCAGAGGCGCGGCGGAGGTATAGAGCAACGGGGTATCGCCAAGCCTCCGACGGGTGCCGTTTTCGACCACGTATACACCGGAGCCAAAAGGCATGGAACGTACGCGGTAGTAATACGGGAAATCGAGCTGGAGCGTGTAGGATGAGTCGGGCTGAAGGGGAGCAACATGGCGGACGAGCGGCGGGATCGTCCATTCTCGCTCACTGCCTACGACCAGTCGAATATCGCCTGTAGCGGCGGGCACGGCAAAGGTCCCCTCAGAGGCGCGTCCGAGCAGCAAGGAGTCCGCGTAGACGAGTGCCTGCGGGTAGTTCGTCTGGATGGTCAGCGTACTGGATTGCTGTGCTTCCGCGTTTTGAAGCGCGCCCATGATGATGGCACACGCCAGCAGGAGGCTACTTGTTTTCTGCATAGTCCGGGTCCGAAGCCTTAAACAGGTACACATTCTTCGGTTCTGAGGCGACGACGATATAGTCGCCTCGGGACGCCAGCGCCGATTTGACGCGGCCATCGAGTTCGTAGTCCCAGAGTTTGGTTCCGTCTGAGCGTTTGAGCGCGTAGAGCTTGCCATCGAGTCCGCCCACGTAGACGACGTTGCGTGTGATGAGCGGGGCGGCTGAGAAGGCTTCGCCGCCATCGAAGGCCCACTTCAACGTGCCTGTCCGGGGGTCGAGGGCACGCACCTTTCCGTCCGAGGCGCCGAACACGAGGCCGCTGTCCGAAGCGGCAGGAGAAGAAAAGTAAACGCGCTGACTGTGGATGTCGTAGGCCCAGACCCGGTGCCCATCATGTGTGTCGAGCGCGACCATCTGCCCGCGGGTAGTGGGCAGGAACAGCAGGCTATCTCTGGAAGAAGGGGTCGATTGCACGGGCGCCCCGGCATCGGCCGTCCAGAGCACCTTGCCCGTTGCACCGTCGAGCGCAGTGACGAGGCCGTCCTCGTTTGCCACGGCGAAGGCGTTTTCCCCGATGGCGACGGGAGAGGCGAGCACGGCGGCACCCGGGTCCAGGCGGCGTTCCCACTTCAGCGTGCCAGTACGCGGCGCGTAGGCGGCGATCCGGGGGGCGGCGTCTACGACGACGACGTTGCCGGACGAGATGAGGACGCCGGTTTCTACGGGATCCCCTTTTACGCTCCAGAGCAGGTCGCCCCGGTTGAGGCCGTATGCGTAGAGTGCCCTTCCCCCCCAGGCGCCTGGTATGAAGAGAATGCCATCCTTGAAGGCAGGAGTGCCCTCGACGGCATCTCCGAATCCTTTCACGCCGCGCCGTTTTCCTGTTTTGAATTCGACGATCTGAATCTCACCCTGGCGCGTCGCGATGATGACCGCGTTTCCGATGATGAGGGGCGATCCAGGGCCGAAGGCGGCGCTGGCGTTGTAGTCCCAGACTAGTTCCAGCGGTGGCGCGATCTCGGTGAGCGGGGCGTATTGGCGGCGGGCGGAGGCGCCCTCGGTGGGCCAGTCGTTTGCGCCTGCCGTGGGTGTGTTGAGCTTGAGGGATCCGCAGCCGGCCAGAGTGAGGAGGAGGAGGGAGAGAGGGAGAAAGGAGGACAGGGGGAAAGGGGGAAAGAGAGGGAGAGAGAATGAGAGAATGAGAGATGGGGTTGAAATGATAGGACGAGCCGGGAGTGGTCCCTTATGACGTTCAGGCGAGTAGCGTTGTTGCGTCTGCCTGAACCATTGAATCGACCACCCCTGTATCCCCTCCTGTCCAGGAGGGGAGCTTCTTTTCTTGTATCGGTCTATTAAATCAAAGGCCATGAAGGGAGGGGAGCTTGCTTTTATGCGTGCAATACAATGGGCTCAGAAGTCCCAGCCGAAGAAGAACTGTTTGAAGAGGTGGTGGTCGCGGTCTCGGAAGCCGTCGGAGAAACGGTAGCCGAGGTCGTAGCGGAGTACGAAGCCGCCGAAGATATTTACACGGAGGCCGAGGCCGGCGGAACCCATCGTTTCCCCGGTGGTGTAGCCGGGCACGAGCGGAAGCCGCTCTTCGTCGTAGTAGCCGTCGTTCCAGACGTGGGCGGCGTCGACAAAGGCGGCGCCCCGGATGCTGGAGATGCCGAACGGGGCCAGGATCGGGAGGTAGACGGAGGGGGCGTTCACGAGGGGGAAGCGCAGTTCCTGCGACGTGAACCACATCTTTCGCGCACGGACGGAGAACAGGTGATAGCCCCGCATGTCCCAACTGCCCCCGAGCACGAACAGGCGTGCCTCCTTGCCCTGATTGATGCGGCCCATGCCCCAGGAGGCGAAGGTAACCTGATTGCCCAACCGGAGGTAATGCCTCACATCAGCAGACAGCGTGAAATAGTTCACGTTCGAGTACATCACGTCCGTCGTGTAGGCGGCCGTGAGGTTTGCGCGCCACCCTTCGACGGGTCCGTTGCCATTGAAGATCGTGTTGTCGTGGACCAGCGAGACGGAGTTTGACAGGAGCACCGCCCGACGCTCGGAGTTTTCCTTGAACGAGATTTCCTTGTCGCTGTAGGCGAAGGACGTGCCCACTTCTACGCGGCGGAACATCGAAAAGGGATAGCTGATGGTCAGCGAGCCGCCGTACATAGTTTCCCTATACAGCGGGGACACCTCAAAAGCATCAGGGTCCGTGATGTCATACCGGAGGCCGCCGTACCGGAAGACGCTGTAGGCGACGCTCGTGCGCCTGTTCAACTGAACGCGTGTGAGGGCAACGTTCATGCTGTTCAGGAAATCGCTCTGGGCCGTGCCGGTGTTGTAGAGCGTCAGGTACCAGTAGTCGTCGCTCAGCATGTCGGAGAATGCCAGGATGGCCCCCCCCGTCGTGCCCCAGATCGGATTCTGCGAAACGGCGCCCTGGGCAACGTCCAAGTTGTACTTGCGATGATACGGTACACTCCGGACGCCGTCCTCCGTACCGATGCTACCGAATGACCAATGGCTGCCCACGTCTGCCAGCTCGATGGGCACCTCTTCCCGCGGGTCAGCGACCAGAGAGTCTACGTCGTCGAGGCTTCTGATCGTGAAATGGTAGCGCTCGAGCGTGGTGAAGAGGAGACGGTCGTCCTCCGTCCATACAGGATCGAACGCGGTGCCTGTAATCTCGGTGATCTGGCGCTCTTCGGCCTGACCCGTAGCCGGAATCACCATCGGTGCGTCCGTGCTGAGCAGAGCTACTTCGGGCGAGGCGCTTACCTTGCCCGACACATCCGCCACCCAGATGTTCTGAGCCCCGTAGCGGCCGGTCGTATCCCGCTGCGCACTGGCATAGACGATGTGGTTTCCGTCGGGGCTCCACCGGGGCGTCATATCGTACTGGTCGCCGTAGGTGACGTACTGAATGCCGCCGTCTTTCACGTCGTACAGGAAGAGGTTGTAGGCGTCTCGAACACCCATCGAGGTGCGATCGGAGCTGAAGGCGAGGAAGCGACCGTCCGGACTCCAGGCCGGATCGCGGTCGTCGTAGACGTCGTTTGTCAGCTTCTTGAGGTTGCCACTTTCGAGATCGAAGGTAAACAGGTCGCTGTACCCGCTCCGGTCGATAGAAGAGAAGACGATCTTCGTGCCGTCGGGGCTCCAGTCGGGTGAATAGACGGCGATCTGATCGTCGAAGCCATAGCTCCCTTCAAGCTCGCCGCGCTCGAGGTCGTACACGTGGATGACGTCGCGCTCGCCGCTCTTGGTGACAAAGGCGAGCTTACCCTGCCGTGAGGTGCTGATGCGGCTCTCGAAGGCGTGAAAGGCTTCGAATCGGTCGTTTCGCTCACCGGCTATGAGCACCTGCGGCTCGCCGACGGGATGGTACAGCGAATCGACCTCGACTTCGTAGACGTTGGTATAGCCTGTCTTATTCCCGATGAAATAGACCTTCCGTGTGCCGTCGTCGAACTGGTAGTAGGCGGGTTTGCCGTTGAAGCCCCTGACAGCGACCGGGTCGGTCGTATACGAGGCAATCTGGGCCGATTCCAGGGACGGGTAGTATTGTTTTTTCAGCCAGACCAACCACTTCTGCGCGATCTCCTCGAAGGGCTCGCGCAGGGTAGCGGCCATGATCTCGCGGAAGTCGCGGTTCTTCCAGGAGTTCTCGATAAGCTGGAGGATCTTCTCCTCGCCGTATTCCTCCGAGATGAACCGGCAGACGGCTTCCCCCTCCTTGTACATCAGGTACGTTCCCGAGATGCGGTCGAGGTTCTCCAGGGGGACGAGGTAATTGGAAAAGAGGGCGTCGCGGATCATCATCTCGTGTTGGTAATCCGGCTCGCCCGACCAATACTCGGCGAGGCCTTCCGTGAACCAGAGCGGCAGGTACTGTTCGAGCGGCACGCGATGGTCGCGCAGCGCGCGGACCACGCGGGCGTACGTAAAGACGTGCGTCAGTTCGTGGCGAACGACGCGCCGGAACTGATGGATGTTACCGTTGGCCGGGATCACGACACGGCCTTTGAGAAACTCGAAGAACCCCCCTACCCCATCCGGAATGAAACCCGGCGTGGTGTTGGTCTGCTTGAAGTGGATGTTGGAGGAATAGAAGATGATGGGGACACGGCGGGCCAGCGCAAAGTCGAATTTGTTCTGTAGATCCTCGTAGGCCTCCTCCGCAAAGAAAGCCCCGTGTTCCGCGAGATCCTGCATCTCCGGATAGTAGTAGATATCGAAGTGCTCGGTCTTGAGGATCTGCCAGTCGAAGTCCTCGTAGTGAATCTTGTTGCGGCCGAAGTTATAGCCGTACTGTGCGCTTGCGGGAAGCGGGACGACGGGAGCCACAAGTAAGGAGAGGAACAGGATCCGGCGCCAGAACATGAGCGGAGGAACGGCTAGTGAATGGACGCAAAACTTCATCTCACAGCGCAGAGCCCGCCGAAACGATGCTGCCGGCCTTCTCCGCTTCGCGCCTACAGGGCGCCAGAGGTATTGCGCCGTCGTGTCCTGTTCGGTCTAGACCAGGTTTTCAACAGGCTCAAGCGTCCGAACGGGGTCTTCGTGCCCGATTTTGCGGGGCATCGGCTCTCGCGGCTACGCTGCGCGCGTGCTTACCGTTCCCAAGTTACAAGAATTTGAATGCCAACAAAAAGATAAAACACAGTACCCTAAATCAGGAAAGGGGGAAAGAGAGGAAGAGTGAAAGAGAGGGGGAGAGGGGGAAAGGATGACAGGGGGAGTGGGGGCGTTGAGCCTTGCCGGGCGGGATATCGCGGGGACTCTCCCCTCTCCTGCCGGTTCGCGGCGCTACTGCTTGTTTTCTTCCGTGCCGGGGTCGCCGCTGAGGAGCAGGGCTAGGTCCGGGGCATGTTCCCGGAGCCATTCATCGAGGAGTTGACCGACCGCCCTGGCATCCGGAGCTGCCAGGGCCTGGTCCGCCAGGCACACGGCGTCGTCCAGCTTCATGCTGCGGATCACCCGTTTAACCTCCGGCAGGAAGACCGGAGACGCGCTCAGGTCCCGGAGTCCGAGCCCGACGAGGAGGGGTGCAGCACGCGGACTGCCCGCCATTTCGCCGCAGATCCCTACGGGAAGGCCGTGGCGCTCGGCCGTTTCCGCCGTTTGCTTGATCAGCAAGAGTACCGAAGGATCGAGTTCGTCGTATAGATGCGCGACGAGGTCATTTCCCCGGTCGACGGCCAGGGTATACTGTGTAAGATCGTTGCTGCCCAGGGAGAAGAAGTCTGCTGCCGCAGCGAAGCGCTGGATCATCAGCGCGACGGAGGGTACCTCGACCATGATGCCGACCGGCACGTCCTCGTCGAAGGGCTGTCCTTCCTCCCGCAGTTCCGCCTTTGCCTGGTCCAGGGCCTCCCGAAACCGCTCGACCTCCCAGATCTGGGTGACCATCGGAAGGAGGATCCGGATGGGGCCGAAGGTGCTGGCGCGCAGGATGGCACGCACCTGTGGAAACAGGATCTCGGGCTTGTCCAAGAGCACCCGAATGCCGCGCCAGCCGAGGAACGGGTTCTGCTCGCGGTGGCCGAGCGGGAGCATCTTATCGCCGCCGAGGTCGAGCACGCGGAAGGTGGTCGTCTCCGGGGCCACATTCTCCACGATCCGCCTGTAGGTTTTCAGTTGATCCTCTTCGGAGAAGGCGAGACGACCCTGCATGAGAAAGAGGATTTCCGTCCTGAAGAGCCCTATTCCCTGCGCTCCGTATTCTTTGAGCAGCGGGAGTTCCTCCGCAAACTCCAGGTTGGCGCGCAGGGTTATGCGGTGGCCGTCCCGTGTTTCCGCCGGCAGCGGCACGATCTGCTTGTGCTCGCTGACCAGGTGCTGAAACCGATCCAGGCGCCGCCGATACCGTTTCAGCGTCTCGGGGGTGGGGTTGACGATAACGCGGCCGTGGAGGCCGTCCAGGATCAACTGGTCGCCGCTCTCGACGCTCTGGCTGATCCCGTGGGTGCCGACGATAGCAGGCACATTGAGTGCCCGGGCCATGATCGAGACGTGCGACGTGGACCCGCTGTAATCCAGCGCGCATCCGAGGATGTTTCGGCGGCTGAAGAGGATGATGTCGGCGGCAGTAAGCGTCTCCGCGACGACAATGGAATCGTGGTCGACGGCCGAGAGGATCTTACCCCGTCGCAGGTGGCGTACGATACGCTCCTGGACGTCCAATAGGTCGTTTGCACGCTCGCGGAAATACTCACTGTCACTCGCCAGCATGTTCTGGCGGTGCTGGTTCAGCACGCTGGCGACGGCATACGCCGCGTTGCAGTGTTCTTTTCCGATCTTCTCCACGACGCTGTCGTACAGGGCGTGGTCGCGGAGCATGAGCGCCTGGGCCTCGAAGATCGCCGCACTGGCCTCCCCGAGCTTCTCACGCGCGATCGAGGCGATTTTGTTCAGGTCGCGCTCGGACTTCTGGACAGCCGACTCGAAGCGGTTGATTTCGCCGTCGACTTCACCGGGGTTGATTTCGTACCGTTCAATGTCGTGGTGATCCCGCTCGAACAGGAAAGCCGGACCGATGGCGATGCCGGGCGACACACCGATGCCCTGCACGACGTGCTCGGGTTTGCGTTCGTGTGTGTGTTCCGGCGACACGTTCATTTCCTCGCTGCGTTGTTCTTATCCATGCGCCACTTTATACGCGCGGGCGCCGCTACCGGGCTTCGCCGAAGCCTTGCTCGAAGAGCCCGCAGATGGCCGTAGCAGCGGCCTCCTCGTCTGTACCATCGAAGACCAGGATCAGTGAAGACCCCTGCTCTGCCGCCAGCGTCATGACTCCGATGATACTCTTCCCATTGATTTCGTAGTCATCCTTCTGAATGTAAAAGTCCGACTGGAATTTCGAGGCGGTGCGTACGATCATGGAAGCCGGGCGGGTATGGAGCCCCGCCTGGTTTGTAACGGTAACCTCACGTGTTATCATGCGGCCATGGTTATGAATCGGGTAATCAAATCGTCCCGAGGCATAATACGCACCCGGAGCTTTCCTGAGAAGAAGCCGGCCGGGCTAATGCAGGCGTTCCTGCATCCGGCGTATCAGCCATTGCAGCGACGCGCGCGCGGCAGCGCCGGGCAGCGCGTGCGTGCACGCGAGCGCCGCGTCGGAATAGGAGACGACGGCTCCCCTAGCCCTTTCCAGTACCCCGAGCCGTTCCATTCGCGCGCGGGCTTCTTCTACGCGTTCGGGCTCCAGACCGTGCCGATCGACGATCCGGGCGAACCATGCGCGATCCTCACCCTCTGCGCTTTCGAGGGCGCTGAGCAGCAGGAAGGTTTTCTTGGCCTCAGCCAGATCGCCGCCGATGGCCTTCCCCCAGCGGTCGTCGTCAGCGGTGAGGTCGAGCAGGTCGTCCTGCACCTGGAAGGCGCGTCCCAGGTTCGTGCCGAGTGCGCGCAGGGCGTCCTGTTCCGCTGCGGAGGCATCGCCCAGGATGCCGCCCATTTGCAAACAGGCCCTGAGTAGCGCCCCGGTCTTCCGGTCGATCATGTCCAGGTAGGCATCGACGGACACGCTGCTTCTTTCCTCGAAGGCTTTGTCGAGGGCCTGCCCCTCGCACAGGTGTGCGACCATCTCGTAGTAGACGTGCAGCAGTTCAGGCAGGCGATCCGTCCGCAGGCGCGCCAGGAGGTCGTACGAAAGCGCCATCAGGAAATCGCCCGCGAGAATAGCGGTGCTCTCGTCCCATTTGACGTGGACGGTCGGTCGGGCGCGGCGCTCGATGGCGTGGTCCATGATGTCGTCGTGGACCAGGGTAAAATTATGAAAGACCTCGACGGCCAAGGCGGCCGGCAGGGACTGCTCGTGCTTTACGCCGAAGCATTCCGCAGCGAGAAGCAGGAGAATGGGCCGAAAGCGCTTCCCTCCGCCCTCCAGGACGTAACGGACGGGGTCGTACAGCTCGGCAGGCTGCCGGGAGCGGGCCAGGTCGGCGAGCGCGCTGTTTACAAGTGCCCCGAGGCCGTTGACGTGCTCGGCGGGGCTCGTCTCCTTCAGGGTAAGAGACATGGAGTTCAATCGTGGGGATGGGTGAGAGTCAAGCGAAGCTGCCGGCGCGAAGGGCGTGTTCCAGGACGGCATCGATACGGGAATATACTTCCTCAAAATCGCCCAGCCCGTCTACTTCATAGTAAATACCGGTACCCCGGTAGTAGTTTATGACG